>SAAH01000119.1 GCA_009929525.1 Clostridia bacterium
TTCACAATACTGTCTTTTCATTTTTTTCAAAAATAGGACAGATTGGTACTTTAGAAGAAGTTATCTCTTTTGAAATTACATTTTGCGGAAACTCAAGAAGTTTTGTCATTATTATATCTGATGAATCAACAGTCCACTGCGAAGTTTGGGTTCAAACCAGGTAGATTTTGGAGGCATAAGCCTGTCTGCATCAGCGACAGCAAACAATTCTCCCATCGATGTGGGATACATCGCAAATGCGACACCCCCATTTTCATCCGTCAATTTTTCAAGCTCACCTAATCCACGGATTCCTCCAATAAAAGAAATTCGCTGATCTGTTTTAGGATCTTTGATTCCAAGAACCGGATCCAAAATTTCATTTTGCAGCAACGATACATCCAGATTCTCCACAACATCATCGTTTGCAATGTTCTGACTTTTCTCCAACTGATACCATCTGTGCGCCAGGTACATGGAAATCTGACCTTTTTTTGAGGGACGAGCTGCTTTTGGCAGCGATTTTACAGAAAATCTTTTCTTTACCGCCTCTAAGAAATCCATCTCATCCTTTCCATTAAGATCATGTACCCAACGATTATAGTCCATGACCAGAAGCTCATTGTCTGCAAAAAGCACCGATAAGAAATATTCATACTCGGGAAGTATTCTGTTCATCTGCTTTTCTGAAGATGTTCTGTCAACACCTGCTCCATCAGTATATGTTCTACCTGAATCGGCTGTCTGTGTACGTTTCATCTTGGCAACTCTTACTGCGGAGGCGGCACGATGATGGCCATCAGCAATATACAAAGTATCAATCTTTTCAAAACACTTCTGCATTTTAAGGATCATCTCAGGGTTTGATATCACCCACACCCTATGGCGAATATCATCAGAAGAAGTAAAGTCATAGACAGGTGCTGTCTGTTTTACCTCTTTTTGAATAGACGAGATATCTTCCTGGTAACGGTATGCAAGAAAAATGGGACCTGTCTGAGCCCTACATGTTTCCACATGTTTTGTTCGGTCATCTTCCTTTTCCTGCCTGGTATTCTCATGTTTTTTTATTGTCTTATTTTCATATTCTGATACAGAAGCACAGGCGCCTATACCTGTCTGGCTTCTTCCATTCATAGTCAATTCATAGATATAAAAACATGGAACATCATCTTTTATAAACTCACCATCATGGATCATCTGATTCAATGTATCTGCCGCACACCGATATACTTCACTGGAATATGTATCTGTTTCTTCATCTAACTGTGTCTCTGCCCTGTCAATCTTCAAAAAGGAAAATGGATTCTCCATAACCACTTTCCGGGCCTCCGCTTTACTATAGACATCATAAGGCAGTGCTGCGATCTTTGATGCAAGATCTGCTCTTGGGCGCACTGCACAGAATGGTTTTATCACTGCCATGTTTATTTTCCTGCTTTCCCTATCAATTTTTTAAGTGAATTTATCGCTGGATGAATCTTTCTTTTATTCTTAACAAGAGATTTTATGAACTTATTTCTTCTTCTCCAGCTTCTCATTTTATCTGTTTTCATGATCAAATGATACTCCTTTAAAATAAGCAGGGCTGGCAAATTTGCACCTGCCAGCCCGGATTTTATCATGTGTTGTTACTTACTCAGATGTTTAATGAAACAGTTAAGCTTTATTTTATGATTCGCACTTTCAATACGCCCTCGATGGATTCCAGCTTTTCGATAACTTCTGCCGGAGCTTTGGCTTCCAGATCAATGAGCGTATAGGCATAATCACCTTTACTTTTATTGGTCATGTCCGAGATGTTCATATCTGCGTCACCAAGAACCTTTGCAAACTGACTGATCATGTTGACAACGTTTCTATGATTGATAGCAATTCTTCCGGCAACCAGACACTGACCCATATCACAGTTTGGATAGTTGACTGAATTATGGATATTACCATTTTCCAGATAATCTCTTACTTCTTTTACTGCCATGGTTGCACAGTTATCTTCAGATTCCTCGGTAGACGCGCCAAGATGTGGTGTAACCAGAGTATTTTTTGCACCGGCCACTGTAGGATTTGCAAAGTCAGTTACGTACTTTTTAACTTTGCCTGCATCAAGGGCTTCCACAAGTGCCATCTCATCCACCAGAAGATCTCTTGAAAAGTTCAGGATTACCACATCTTCCTTCATCATGGAAATGCTTTTCTTGGAGATCATACCTTTTGTGCTTTCAAGAAGCGGTACATGAAGTGTGATATAATCACATTCGCGGAAGATGTCTTCCACATTGCTGATATGTTTAATCTCACGTGAAAGCTTCCATGCAGTATCAATAGAGATGTATGGATCGTATCCATATACTTCCATTCCAAGATAGATAGCTGTATTGGCGACCATCGCACCGATAGCACCAAGACCGATAACGCCAAGACGTTTTCCTTTTATCTCGCTTCCGGCAAACTGCTTTTTCTGTTTTTCAGCCAGTTTTCCGATATTTTCATTTTCTTTTTGCTGTTCGATCCATTCGATACCGCCAACGATATCACGTGATGCAAGAAGCATACCGGCAATTACCATTTCTTTTACTCCGTTTGCATTGGCACCAGGCGTATTAAATACAACCACACCTTTATCAGCCAAATCCTTCAACGGAATGTTATTAACACCGGCACCGGCTCTTGCTACTACTTTCACTTTATCAGACAGATCCATCTCATGCATGGAAGCACTTCTTACCAGTATCGCGTCCGCCTGGTCAGCATCCTGTGTTTCTGTATAATCAGTTGTAAGATGCTCCATACCAACTGAAGAAATAGGATTCAGACATTTATATTGAAACATTTTATATGTTCTCCTTTTCAAATTTTCTCATGAACTCGACAAGAGCTTTTACACCATCGATCGGCATCGCATTATAGATACTTGCACGCATGCCGCCAGCCGTACGATGACCTTTCAGATTATCAAATCCAGATTCTTTTGCTTCTTTAACAAATTTGGCATCAAGGTCTGTATCCCCTGTGACAAAAGTTACATTCATCAAAGAACGGGATTCCTTCTCAACAGTTCCTTTGAACATCTTGCTCTCGTCCAGAAAATCATAAAGAATCTTTGCTTTTTTCTCGTTGTGTTCTTTCATTCCTTCAAGACCACCCTGTTTTTTCAACCACTTGAAAACCTTGCCGCAGATATAGATACAGTAGCAGTTCGGTGTATTATACAAAGAATCTGCGTCTGCGTGTGTTTTATATTTCATCATCGTAGGAGTCTGTGGAAGTACATCATCTGTTATCAGATCATCACGTACGATGGCGATCACCATACCTGCCGGTCCAATATTCTTCTGAACACCACCATAAACGATCGCGTATTTGCTCACATCGATAGGCTCAGATAAAAAGCAGGAAGAAACGTCTGCTACCAGATCTTTCCCCTTGGTGTTTGGAAGGGTTTTAAACTTTGTTCCATAAATTGTATTATTTTCACAGATATATACATAATCGGCATTTTCGCTGATCGGAAGGTCTGAACAATCCGGAATATATGAGAAAGTTTTATCCTCAGATGAAGCTATTTTATTTGCTGTACCATATTTTTGTGCTTCCTGCCATGCTTTCTTAGCCCACTGACCGGTAACAATATAATCAGCCACCTTATTTTTCATAAGATTCATAGGGATCATAGCAAACTGAAGGGATGCACCTCCCTGTAAAAAAAGCACTTTATAATTATCCGGAATCTTCATAAGATCTCTAAGATCCTGCTCTGCTTCCTGGATGATCTGATCAAATGCTTTTGAGCGGTGGCTCATCTCCATCACAGACATTCCTGTTCCATTATAGTCCATCATCTCGGCCTGAGCTTCCAGAAGTACTTCTTCCGGCAAAACTGCAGGGCCTGCTGAAAAATTATAAACTCTATTCACTTTTTCTAGTCCTCCCTTTTGTTGATACCCGCAGCTCCTGTACTATATACAACAGGAACTGCGGGTATCACATTATCACTTTACTACGTTAGTATACCGAATACTATACGCCTATGATATTTTTTTGTCAATAATTAATTTTCGTTCTCCAGATCTTCCGCATCAAAAGCATTTTCGATAGGGGCACCTGCCGGTACCATAGGAAATACTTTATCATCGCTGTCGATCTGGCAGTCGATTACTACGGTAGTATTGAGTGCGATTGCTTTTTCTATAGCCGGAGCAACCTCTTCTTTTTTCGTCACACGGATACCTGTAGCTCCCATAGACTCTGCAAACTTTACAAAGTCGACTTTATCTTCAAGAAGTGTATTGGAGTAACGATGACCATAGAATAAAGTCTGCCACTGACGTACCATACCGAGTACATGATTGTTGATAACAATCTCGATAAGCGGCAGATTGTTTCTTGCGGCCGTAGCAACTTCATTCATGTTCATACGGAAGCATCCGTCTCCTGCGATATTAACTACTGTTTTATCTGGACATCCCATCTTGGCACCGATTGCTGCGCCAAGTCCGTATCCCATCGTACCAAGGCCACCTGAAGTGATCAGAGTTCTCGGATTCTTAAACTTATAATACTGGGCAGCCCACATCTGATGCTGTCCTACATCTGTAACGATAACTGCATCGCCTTTTGTTATTCTGTAAAGTTCTTCGATAACGTAAGGACCTGTCAGTCCATCCGGGTTGTATTTTAACGGGTGTTTTTCTTTTAATTCTTCAATCTGTGCAACCCACGCATCATGATTCTTTGGATGGATCTTTTTATTGAGTTCTTTTAAAACTTCTTTTACATCACCGATGATACTGCAGTCAACTTTAATGTTTTTGTTTATTTCTGCTGCATCTACGTCTATCTGAATGATTTTTGCATTTTTAGCAAATTTAGATGCATTTCCTGTAACACGGTCAGAGAATCTTGCACCGATCGTGATCAGCAGGTCGCATTTTGTAACACCAAAATTGGATGTTTTGGTTCCATGCATGCCAAGCATGCCTGTATACAGTTCATCTTCCCCTGAAAACGCACCTTTTCCCATAAGAGAATCTGTGACAGGAGCGTTGATCGTATGTACAAAATAATCCAGTTCTTCCTGTGCACCTGAAGTAACTGCACCGCCTCCAACAAATATATATGGTTTGCTGGCCTGATTGATCAGTTCTACTGCCTGATCAAGGTCTGCATCACGCATCTCAGCAATATGTGGTGCAACAATCGCAGGTTCAGCGTAAGTGTACTCCGCCTCAGCTGCTGTTACATCTTTTGTAATATCGATGAGCACTGGTCCCGGTCTTCCGCTTTTTGCTATCACAAAAGCCCGTCGGATCGTATCTGCAAGCAGGGTAACATCTTTTACTATCATACTATGCTTGGTGATCGGCATAACAACACCTGCAATATCAATTTCCTGGAAACTATCTTTACCCAGAAGATTGGTAGAAACATTGGCCGTAATAGCTACGATCGGAATAGAATCCATGTATGCAGTAGCGATACCAGTTACCAGATTCGTTGCTCCAGGACCGGAAGTAGCCATACAAACACCTACTTTGCCTGTTGCTCTTGCATAACCATCCGCTGCATGGGAAGCTCCCTGCTCATGAGAAGTCAGTACGTGATGGATCTCATCACTATGTTTATATAACGCATCATAAATATTAAGAATAGTTCCTCCCGGATATCCGAAGACAGTATCTACACCCTGTTCTTTCAGACATTCTATTACAATTTCAGAACCTGTTAATTTCATCACATTTTCCTCCTCTTTATTTTTTCGGGATTTCAAGTATAGCACCTCTGTTGCCGCTTGTAACCATAGCAGCGTAACGTGCAAGGTAGCCAGTTGTTACTTTCGGTTCGCGAGGCTGCCAATTTTCTCTTCTCTTAGCCATCTCTTCATCTGAAACCAGAAGCTCAAGCTTTGTTTCCGGAATATTGATACGGATCGTATCTCCCTCTTCCACCAAAGCGATCGGTCCGCCGACTGCTGCCTCTGGAGATACGTGTCCAATGGAGGCACCGCGGGATGCACCTGAAAAACGTCCATCTGTAATAAGTGCTACGGAAGAACCGAGTCCCATACCTGCGATTGCAGAAGTGGGATTCAGCATCTCTCTCATACCCGGTCCGCCTTTTGGTCCTTCGTATCTGATAACGACCACATCACCGGCAACAATTTTTCCGCCTTTGATGGCATCGATAGCATCTTCTTCACACTCAAATACTCTTGCCGGTCCTTCATGAACCATCATTTCTTCTACAACGGCACTTCGTTTTACAACGCTTCCGTCAGGAGCCAGATTACCGGTAAGAACTGCCAGTCCGCCTGTCTCACTGTATGGATTTTCAATCGGACGGATAACCTCAGGATTGCGGTTGATACAATTTTCTATATTTTCACCGACAGTTTTTCCTGTTACTGTCATACAATCAAGATTTAATAAATTTTTCTTCGTTAATTCTTTCATTACAGCGTATACACCACCTGCTTCATTCAGATCTTCCATGTAGGTAGGGCCTGCCGGAGCAAGGTGACAAAGGTTCGGTGTCTTTTCACTGATCGCATTAGCAAAAGTGATATCAAAATCAAATCCGATCTCATGAGCGATAGCTGGAAGATGAAGCATGCTGTTGGTAGAACATCCCAGTGCCATATCTACAGTAAGAGCGTTCATCACAGCATCTTTTGTCATGATATCTCTTGGACGGATATTCTTTTTGTACATTTCCATTACCTGCATACCTGCATGTTTTGCAAGCTTAATTCTCTCGGAATATACTGCCGGGATCGTTCCGTTTCCGCCGAGTCCCATACCAAGTACTTCTGTAAGACAATTCATACTGTTGGCGGTATACATACCGGAACAGGAACCACAGGTAGGACATACTTTGTTTTCAAATTCTTCCACTTCGTCGGCTGTCATCGTGCCGGCGGCGTAGGAACCAACTGCCTCAAACATGCTTGAAAGACTTCTCTTTTGTCCATGGACATGACCTGCCAGCATCGGGCCGCCACTTACAAATACAGTAGGTACATTGACTCTGGCTGCTGCCATCAAAAGTCCAGGTACGTTTTTATCACAGTTCGGAACCATGACAAGTGCATCAAATTGATGTGCCAGTGCCATAGATTCTGTAGAATCTGCGATCAGATCTCTTGTTACGAGAGAATATTTCATTCCAACGTGTCCCATAGCGATACCATCACATACAGCGATAGCCGGGAATACGATCGGTGTACCGCCTGCCATGGCTACACCCTGTTTTACTGCATTTACAATCTTATCCAGATTCATATGTCCTGGAACGATCTCGTTGTAGGAGCTTACGATTCCTACTAATGGTCTTTCCAGTTCCTCTTTTGTCAATCCCAGTGCATTAAATAATGAACGATGGGGTGCCTGCTGCACACCTGTTTTAACTGCATCACTTTTCATAATAATCTCCTTTTCCCGTTTTTATCATTTAAACTATATGAAATTATCTGATTCTCTCCGCGATCAGATCTCCCATCTTAGAAGTTCCCACTTTTTCGCATCCCTCTGACATGATGTCTACCGTTCTGTAGCCTTCACTGAGGACTTTTTCTACAGCTGCTTCCACAGCATCTGCTTCTTTGTCCAGATTCAGCGAGAATCTAAGAAGCATCGCTGCTGACAAAATCGTTGCGATCGGGTTTGCGATCCCTTTGCCGGCGATATCTGGTGCGGAACCATGGCTTGGCTCATACAGACCAAAACTTGTCTCATTTAAGCTTGCTGAAGATAACATGCCGATGGAGCCTGTAACCATACTTGCTTCATCAGAAAGAATATCACCAAACATATTCTCTGTTAATATAACATCAAACTGACCTGGATTATGTACCAGCTGCATCGCACAATTGTCTACAAGCATATGTTCCAGCGTAATATCCGGATAATCCCTGGCAACCTCTTCTACGATATTTCTCCAGAGTCTTGAAGAATCAAGTACATTGGCCTTATCAACACTTGTCACTTTTTTTCTTCTCTTGCCAGCGATCTCGAATGCTTTTACTGCGATTCTTCTGATCTCATTTTCATTATATGAAAGGGTATCAACTGCTGTCTTTACACCATTTTCTTCAAAAGTTTTTCTTTCTCCAAAGTAAAGACCACCTGTAAGTTCTCTGACGATGATCATGTCAAATCCATCACCGATACGGTCTTCTTTCAGCGGGCATGCTGCTTTCAACTCATCATAAAGATAAGCCGGACGCAGGTTGGCAAAAAGATTCAAGGCTTTACGGATAGCCAAAAGACCGGCTTCCGGACGCTTGGAAGGATCCAGCTGATACCATGGAGAAGTCTTTGCATCTCCACCTATGGATCCCATCAAAACTGCATCACTTGATTTTGCATCCTCTATAGCTTCCCCGGTAAGCGGTACCCCATGTGCATCAATCGATGCGCCACCCAAAAGTACATTCTTGTATGTAAAGCTGTGACCATAAACCTCACAGACTTTATCCAATATTTTTTTTGCTTCATCTACTATCTCAGGTCCGATTCCGTCCCCGTGGATCAGCGCAATATTATAATTCATCTTGAGTTTCATCCTTTCTATCTCTATCTCTTTAATCTGTTACAGACTATCATAATCTATTTCCCTATGATTTTCAAGAAGAAATCTGTCGTTACTGTTCACTCTGAGTTATATTAATTAAATATTTCACATTGTTTTTGGCATCCTGTCGGTGTAGCTGCACAGCCTCCCAGTGCTGTCTCCCGAAGTTCAAATGGAATTCTCTTTCCTACACGGAGCATCGCATCTGCCATCTCATCGAAAGGTATCATTTGCTTTACACCGCTTAAGGCAATCTCTGCACA
The DNA here is from genome assembly GCA_009929525.1 of Clostridia bacterium. Lineage (GTDB taxonomy): Bacteria > Bacillota > Clostridia > Lachnospirales > Lachnospiraceae > Oliverpabstia. Next base: position 8,811 of record SAAH01000119.1, read on the forward strand.
GGTAAGAGCATTGGCTACTCCAAGAGCATTTCTGCTTTGACAGGGCGACTCCACAAGACCGGCGATCGGATCACAGACAAGACCGAGAAGATTTGATAATGCTGTGGTCGCGGCATCCATACACTGCTCAGGTTTCCCACCCATCAGCTCCACAGCAGCGGCAGCCGCCATGGCGGATGCTGAACCCACCTCTGCCTGACATCCTGCCTGCGCACCGGCAACGGATGCATTTCGCATGAGCAGATATCCAACTGCACCTGCAGTATAAAGACTTTCTATGATTTTCTCATCAGAAAAATCATAAGTTTCAGCCAGTGCCAGAAGAAGTCCGGGAACTACCCCGGCAGATCCTGCTGTTGGCGCTGCTACAATAAGTCCCATAGAAGCATTCAGTTCAAGAACTGCCATAGAATGAACGATAGCCCGATGAAGCACATCTCCGCAAATTGCTTTTCCTGCATGACGATGTGCCTGTATCTTTTCGGCCTCCCCACCTATCAAACCACCCACTGACTTTACCGGATGATCCAGAGATTCATGCACTGAATTCTTCATGATATCCAATGCTTTTTGCATCTTTTGGTCACATTCCTCTTTTGATATTTCTTTTAGAAACTGTTCTCTTTGACACATCACTGAGGATATGGGAAGATTCATTTCCTGACATAACGCTAATAATGATTTTGCACTGTTAAAATCCATCTCTCACTCCTCCTTATATCTGAATCAGCATCAGATCCTCTACATTCGGATTCTTCCTGATATGTGTCAAAACAGCCTCGGGGATCTTCTCATCAGACTCCACGATCGTATACGCTCTGGCACCCTTCTCCTCGCGAAACAGACGCATAAAAGCAATATTTGCATTCACCTCGCTTAAACACATGGTAATATGAGCAACCACCCCTGGTTTGTCATTCTGGATGACAATAAGTGTGCTGTATTCTCCTGTGAATTCCACTGCAACACCATTTAGCTGGACAATCTTGATTTTTCCGCCGCCTATGGATACCCCGCGCACGCTCATCACCGTTCCATCACTTCCCGTCATCTCTATATCGACCGTATTGGGATGTACCTCATCATCGGAAGTATTTTTTATAAATGTGTAAGACAAGCCTTTTTCCTGTGCGATACGAAAAGAATCACGGATCCGAAGATCGTCCGTATCAAATCCCATGATTCCACCAACTAAAGCGCGGTCTGTTCCATGTCCCCGGTAGGTTTTAGCAAAAGAGCCATATAAAGTAAATACCACCTTTACAATTTCTTTTTGAAATAATCGCTGCGCCATACGGGCTACTGAGGCGGCTCCAGCGGTATGTGAACTTGATGGACCGACCATATTGGGACCGATCACGTCAAACAAACTGATCAATGACATAGTATTCTCCTTCAGACATTCCGTCATATTTTTTATGGTATATAGACAAAAAGGACCATCGCATATTATACGATAGTCCCTTAATATTACGCATTTGCTTCTGTTGCTTTTTCTACTTCCGCAATAGCTGCTTTTCTCATCGGGATTCTGCAATTCTTATTATTACCGAACTCAACGATCACATCTTCATCCGTGATATCAATAATAACACCATAAAAACCACCTGTTGTTACTACTGCATCTCCCACTTCCATATCCGAAAGCATAGCTGTAACACGCTTCTGCTCTTTTTTCTGTGGACGAATCATCAGAAAATACATTAAGCCAAAAAGCAATACTATCCAAGCTACCATACCAATCATACTTGCGGTGCTTCCACCACTCGCCATAACTACTGACATTTATTATTCCTCCTGCATATCGTTTTGCCTTTATTTGTTTTATTTAGGCACTACTGCTATCATACACAAAAATATATATTTGGGCAAGTTCTTTTTTATTATTTCATAAATAATTTACTTTTTATCATTTTCTAAAAAGCCTTCCAGTTTCCGCTTTTTGTATTCCTGAAAACACCCTTGTTCTATGGCATCTCTGATCTCGCTCATCATTGTATTATAAAAATACAGATTATGCATGACACAAAGGCGCATGCCAAGCATCTCTTTTGCTTTTAAAAGGTGTCTGATATACGCTCTGCTGTAATGGCGGCAGGTTGGGCACTGACACCCCTCTTCGATTGGTTTGTCATCAAGTTCATACTTTGCATTGAATAGATTTCGTTTTCCCTGATTCGTATATACATGCCCATGGCGGCCATTCCTGCTTGGATATACACAGTCGAAGAAATCCACACCTCGCTCCACAGCCTCAAGAATATTGGCCGGAGTTCCAACGCCCATCAGATAGGTTGGTTTTTCTTTTGGAAGATAAGGAACAACAGCTTCCAGGATGCGATACATCTCCTCGTGAGTCTCACCCACTGCAAGTCCGCCCACTGCGTATCCATCAAGCTCCATCTGTCCGATCGTTTTGGCATGTTCGATCCTGATGTCTTCAAAGATAGCGCCCTGATTGATACCAAATAGCATCTGATTTTTATTGATCGTATCTTCAAGGCTGTTAAGTCTTGCCATTTCTTTTTTGCATCGTTTCAGCCATCTGGTTGTTCTTGCTACTGATTTTTCCACGTAATCTCTATCTGCAACGCTCGAAGGACATTCGTCGAAAGCCATGGCGATCGTTGAGGCAAGATTAGACTGGATCTGCATACTCTCCTCCGGTCCCATGAATATTTTTCTTCCATCAATATGGGAATGGAAATATACCCCTTCTTCTTTTATCTTTCTCAGTCCGGCCAGTGAAAATACCTGAAATCCGCCGGAATCCGTAAGGATCGGGCGATCCCAATTCATGAATTTGTGAAGGCCTCCCAGTTTTCGTACTACCTGATCGCCGGGACGAACATGCAGATGATAGGTATTGGAAAGTTCTACCTGTGTTCCTATATCATAAAGATCTGTTGTAGCCACTGCACCTTTGATGGCTGCAGCAGTTCCGACATTCATAAAAACAGGAGTCTGGATCGTACCGTGAACAGTCTCTAATACTGCTCTTTTTGCATTTCCATCTGTTGCCAAAATTTTATACATAACATAACCTTTCTTTCTTACATATTTAACGTGTATGGAATAGTATAGCGGTTCAAAGCAGGTTTTTCAATCTATTTTTCATAAGAAACTCTTGTTTTTTTCGATATAATTGGATTTTTCGCTTGAGTTTCCGCAAAATGTAATTTCAAAAGAGATAACTTCTTCTAAAGTACCAATCTGTCCTATTTTTGAAAAAAATGAAAAGACAGTATTGTGAAT
>SAAH01000240.1 GCA_009929525.1 Clostridia bacterium
CACAATACTGTCTTTTCATTTTTTTCAAAAATAGGACAGATTGGTACTTTAGAAGAAGTTATCTCTTTTGAAATTACATTTTGCGGAAACTCAAGTAAAATCAAACAATATTGCGTCAAAAGTTTGGATATATGAACATATGAAAAAATCGGAGTACCTGACCCCAATATCATCGTTGCTATTGCATTGAGGAAAGTGATAATGTGTGATATTCTTAGTATAGAATTTTAGCTTTGGGAGATCGACAGATACAAATAGAAGACTGGAGTATAAAGCGGAAGTTGCGGAGGAGAGGGCTAAAGCTATGGATGAAAATTATTTGAAAAAAGCGCTGGAAATTATGAATGAACGGTTTGGCCATGATACACTTATTGCGCTAGCTACTGCTGATGATACGATACCATATGTTCGTGCTGTGAATTCATATTATGAAAACAGCTCATTTTATGTTATTACACATGCTCTTTCCAATAAGATGAAGCAAATACAGAAAAATCCGTCTGTTTCAATTTGTGGAGAATGGTTTACAGCCCATGGTATTGGTAAAAACCTTGGACATCCGTGTGCCATACAAAATAAAGAACTTGCTTCAAAACTAAGGGGTGTATTTTCAGCATGGTATTATAACGGACATACAGATGAGAACGATCCTAATACATGTATACTCCAGATCCGACTTACGGAAGGAATATTATTATCTCATGGAACACGCTATGAAATTGATTTTGCTAAAATAGAGTGATTAGTGCAAAATATTTTCAGATATGATGTCAGAAGAAGATAAATCCCCTGTTTCAGTTCTCAAACTAATACAGAGGATTTATTTTTTATGAAAGCCCTTCTGGATCACGTCTTTCCCATATTTCTCTTTCATCTTATCCATAGCATGATCCAACTTCTGTTTTTTCGCAGTTTCCACCGGATCATAGCTGAAGATATCCATTTGCACAGGCTCGTACAGATCAGTAAGCTTACCAGCGCGAACCCCTAATAATCTTATGGGATTTCCATTCCACAAGGCATCGAATAGTTTACAGGCATAACGATAAAGATCCTCGCCATTTTGGGTAGGTGAAGGAAGGGGCATTTGGCGGGTGTACTTGTCAAATGTGGCATATTTTATCTCTACGCAGAGATTATTTCCGCACTGGCCGGATTGTACCAATCGTTTTCCTACCTTTGTTGAGAGCTGGCGAAGGACAGGATAAGCCTGTTCGGCACGAGTCAGATCGCTGGAGAGGGTGGTGGAATTGCCCACGCCTTTCGCCTGGGACGGTTCACTTTCCACAGGGGAATCGTTGATTCCATTGGCATATTCCCACAGAGTACGTCCATGACTTTTCAGGTGGAGCGATAAAATATCCGGGTCCGTGTGCGCCAGATCGCCGATCGTATTGATCTCAAGTTTTTGGAGAATCTCAACGGAGGCGTGACCTGCCATAAAAAGATCGGATATAGGCAGGGACCACATTTTCTCCTGGATCTCATCTGGGAACAGGGTGTGGGTCTTGTTCGGCTTCTGAAAATCTGAGGCCATCTTTGCCAATATTTTATTAGAAGAAATTCCCACGTTGACGGTGAATCCAAAGTTCTGATAAATATATTCACGGATATAAGCTGCCGCTGAAATTGGATCCGGAAATTGATGTTCCAGTTCCCGATAGTCAAGGTAACACTCATCGATACTGACCTGCTCGATCTCAGAAGTAAGAGATCTTAAAAATCCAATGAATTTTTTGCTGCATTCAGAATATAAATTATGGTCAGGAGGCACAATGGTGAGAGAAGGACATTTTTTCAGTGCACTGGCAACCGGTTCGGCTGTTTTTATGTGGTACAGCTCTTTGGCCGGAAGGGATTTTGCCAGCACGATCCCGTGCCTTGTCTGGCGGTTGCCTCCGATGATAGCCGGGATCGTCCGGATATCCACCCCGTCTGGATCTTCCTTTAGAAGTTTCAGGGCGCTCCAGCTAAGATATGCGGAATTGACATCAATATGAAATATGATCCGTTCGTATGACATGTTCAATCACCTCCCTTTTAAAATCATGAATATAGTTAAGATATTTTTGAAAATAACAAATTTATTGAGTGACAGGTGTAATATAAAAGAAAAAGTAATTCTCCTGCTATTTTATTATAAGAAGCCGGAGAATGAAAGAGTAAATTAGAGACTCGAAAAAAGACCCGGGGAAATTTCCAAGATGAAGGCCAAGATATCAAAACTTGAGTTTCCGCAAAATGTAATTTCAAAAGAGATAACTTCTTCTAAAGTACCAATCTGTCCTATTTTTGAAAAAAATGAAAAGACAGTATTGTG
>SAAH01000120.1 GCA_009929525.1 Clostridia bacterium
TTCACAATACTGTCTTTTCATTTTTTTCAAAAATAGGACAGATTGGTACTTTAGAAGAAGTTATCTCTTTTGAAATTACATTTTGCGGAAACTCAAGGGAATACTGGCGTTACCGTTCACTCAAAGGCTGCTGCAGCTGTTTTCAGCCACGAAGTAATCTCTATATGCTGCGGACAGCTGTTTTCACATTTTTTACATGTAATGCATTCAGATGCCTTACCGCTCTCAAGTGTTAATTCTGTATATTTAGGTGTTATCTTCCAGTCTTCCTCCGGGTAACGATAATATTCATTATAGATGCTAAATATTTGAGGGATCACAATTCCTTTGGGACATCCGGCCACGCAATATCGGCATCCGGTACATGGAACTGCCGTTTTTTCCCGAATGATCTCACATACTTTGTCTAACATATCCCTTTCTTTTTGATCCAGCGCAGGCATATCTCTCATATTATCATTCATTTGTGTCACCGCATTCATTCCACTCAAAACGACCTCTACATTCTCTAAGGATTGTACAAAACGGATTGCATAAGATGCTGGGCTTTCTTTGGCATTATATTTTTCGAAACACGCTTCCGTCTGCTTTGGAAGCTTTGCCAAAGTACCTCCTTTTACCGGTTCCATGACTATCACTGGTTTGTTATGCTTTTTGGCAACCTCATAGCATTTCCTGGCTTCTACTGCAGGGCTCTCCCAGTCCAGATAATTGATCTGAAGCTGCACGACGTCTACTTCTGGATGTTCCGTCAGTATTCGTTCCAGAAGCATCGCACTGTCATGATAAGAAAAGCCGATTTTTTTTGCTCTGCCGTTTGCCTTCAATTCCTGAAGAAATCCAAATTCATCATATTTTTCTGCAATTTCGTAATTATCCTTATTCAGCCAATGGAGCAGATAAGTATCAAAATACGTTACGCCGCATCTGTTCCGCTGTTCTTCAAAATATCTATAACAATCCTCATGGCTTGCCACCTTCCAGGAGGGAAGCTTATCTGCAATCCATATTTTATCCCTGTCATAACGTTCCACTACTGCCTTCTTCAAAGCATATTCACTCATACCATCAAGATAAGTATAGGCTGTATCAAAATAAGTACCGCCTTTACTTATATACAGATCAACCAACTGATTCATCAGTTTCCAGTCGATACTTTGATTATCTGATGTATCTTCAAGTGGGAGTCTCAAAAAACCGAATCCAAGTTTGTTCATAATTTTTCCTCCTCGTCCAAATTATAGTGATTTTGAAATTATGATATAAAAAATGCAGCCCACCATCTGAATAAATATCCTCCTGTGGACTGCATTCTCATTTATTTATTTTTATTTGAAGTAAGCCACACCAGATTCAAAGATCTTGATGTCCTGCTCACCGTAGATGTTCATGGCTACCGCATCATCACGACGCTCACTATGTGCCATCTTACCAAGTACACGGCCATCCGGGCTTGTGATACCTTCGATTGCTGCATAAGAACCATTGACATTCCACTCTTCATCCATGGATACTTCGCCATTCAGGTCACAGTACTGAGTTGCCACCTGACCATTGGCAAATAATCTGTCAATCCACTCTTTGCTGGCAACGAAACGTCCCTCACCATGAGAAGCCGGGTTTACATATACCTTGCCAAGCTCAGCCTGTGCAAGCCATGGAGATTTGTTTGTAACTACTTTTGTATAAACCATCTTGGAGATATGACGTCCGATCGTGTTGTAAGTCAGAGTCGGTGAATCTGCAGTCTGTCCTGCAATCTCGCCGTTTGGTACCAGACCCAGTTTGATCAGTGCCTGGAATCCGTTACAGATACCAAGAGCAAGTCCGTCTCTTTCATTTAACAGCTTCATAACTGCTTCTTTGATCTTCGCATTCTGGAATGCTGTGGCAAAGAACTTAGCAGAACCATCCGGCTCATCACCTGCAGAGAATCCACCCGGGAACATGATGATCTGTGACTGGTTGATCGCCTCTTCAAAGATACGGACAGAATCACGGATGTCATCCGCTGTCAGGTTCTTGAAGACTCTCGTGATCACATCTGCCCCTGCACGCTGGAATGCTTTCGCACTGTCGTACTCGCAGTTTGTACCTGGGAATACAGGGATAAATACAGTCGGGCGAGCCACTTTATTCTTGCAGATATGGATGCTTTCAGCCTTATACAGAGGGCTTTCCACCTTAGCCATATCGTCAGTACCCTTTGTCTTGAATACTTTCTCCAGAGTACCTGTCCATGTACTTACAGCTTCATCCATAGAGATATTCATGCCATCTTTGTATTCAAATGCTGCTCTGTCAGTAACTTCACCGATCACAGTGTAGGATGCAGACAGTTCGCCTACCTTACCATCAGCAACTTCACAGATGATATCACCAAATCCTGGTGCAAACAGATCTCTCTCATCAAGGTTATGTTCGATCTTAACACCCATCTTATTACCAAATGCCATCTTGCTGACAGCTGCAGCGATTCCATGGCGGTCAAGCGCATATGCCGAAAGAACTTTTCCTGCTTTGATATCCTCATGAAGTTTGGCATAGAGTGCCATAGTTTCTTCGTAAACTGGAAGATCATACTCGTCTTTCGGCATTCTGAACCAAACGATCTTGCTTCCGGCTTTCTTAAACTCTGGTGTGATGATGTCCTGTTTTTTAGCTACATCCACTGCGAAGGATACCAGTGTAGGAGGAACATCGATTTCATTAAATGTTCCTGACATACTGTCCTTTCCGCCGATAGAAGGCAGACCAAATCCCAGCTGTGCAGAATATGCTCCCAGCAATGCAGCAAATGGCTGGCTCCAACGGCTTGGATCTTCTGTCATACGACGGAAATATTCCTGGAAAGTGAAACGGATCTTAGAGTAATCTCCACCATTTGCCACGATACGTGCTACAGATTCTACTACTGCATAAACAGCTCCATGATATGGGCTCCAGGAAGATACATATGGATCAAATCCATAACTCATCATGGTTACTGTATCCGTTTTTCCGTTCATAACAGGTACTTTTGCAACCATAGCCTGTGTCTCAGTCATCTGATATTCACCACCATAAGGCATGAATACACTACCAGCTCCGATAGAACCGTCAAACATCTCTACAAGACCTTTCTGTGAACAGGTATTCAGGTCTGCAAGGTCTGATAACCAACGTTCTTTTACGTTGCCTACATCTTTGCGATCCAGCACATTTTCCTCTTTGCTCGGGATATCTACCAGGACTTCTGTCTCCTGATGTGCTCCGTTTGTATCAAGGAATGCACGGGAAATATTAACAACTTCTTTATCTCTCCATCTAAGTACCAGACGAGGTTCCTCCGTTACAACTGCAACAACAACTGCTTCCAGATTCTCTTCATTCGCATACTTCAGGAATTCATCTACGTCTTTAGGATCAACTACAACGGCCATACGCTCCTGAGACTCAGAGATAGCGATCTCTGTTCCATCAAGACCTGCATACTTTTTCGGAACTTTATCCAGGTTGATCTGAAGTCCCGGAGCAAGTTCTCCGATAGCTACAGAAACTCCACCTGCACCAAAGTCATTACATTTTTTAATAAGGCTGCTTACTTCCTCACGACGGAACATACGCTGGATCTTACGCTCTGTAGGAGCATTTCCTTTCTGGACCTCAGCACCACATACTTCGATAGAAGCCTCTGTATGTACTTTGGATGAACCAGTTGCTCCACCGATACCGTCACGACCGGTACGTCCACCGAGCAAGATAATGATATCGCCCGGATCAGAATTCTCTCTTTTAACTGCGCGTCTTGGAGCTGCTCCAAGTACTGCACCGATCTCCATACGTTTTGCCACGTAATTTGGATGATATACTTCTTTTACATATCCGGTTGCCAGTCCGATCTGGTTACCGTAAGAGCTATATCCTTTTGCAGCACCTCTTACCAGCTTCTTCTGTGGAAGTTTTCCTTTCAGGGTATCTTTTACATTGATCGTAGGATCAGCTGCACCTGTTACACGCATCGCCTGATATACATAAGTACGTCCTGACAGCGGATCACGGATAGCTCCGCCCAGACAGGTAGCTGCACCACCAAATGGCTCAATCTCAGTAGGATGATTATGTGTCTCATTCTTAAAGTTGATCAGCCATTCTTCTTCTTTTCCGTCCACATCTACAGGAACAACGATGGAGCATGCATTGATCTCATCTGACTCCTCCTGATCTTCCAGCTTGCCTTCGGATTTTAATTTTTTCATAGCAAGAAGTGCCAGATCCATCAGGCAGATGAATTTGTCATCTCTTCCTTTATATAACACCTCACGATCTGACAGGTACTGCTCGTATGTCTTCACGATAGGCTCTTTGTAATCTCCATCTTTAAATGTAACATTCTTAAGTTCTGTAGAGAACGTAGTATGACGGCAATGATCAGACCAGTAAGTATCCAGTACTCTGATTTCTGTCATGGAAGGATCTCTCTTCTCTTCGCCCTTAAAATAATTCTGGATATGCTGGAAATCTTTGAATGTCATAGCCAGATTCAATGAACTGTATAGTTCTTTCAGGGAAGCTTCGTCCATCTCCTGGAAACCATCGAAGATATTAACATCTTCCGGCTCTTCAAAGTTCGTAACCAAAGTCTCTGGTTTCACCATACCAGTTTCCCTGGAATCTACCGGGTTGATGCAGTGATTCTTGATCGCATCGAACTCTTCATCTGTGATACTTCCTTCTATTACATAAGTGGTAGCTGATTTGATGATCGGCTGCTCATCCTCATTCAGGAACTGTACACACTGTACGGCAGAATCTGCTCTCTGATCAAACTGTCCCGGCAGATACTCCACAGAAAATACTCTTGCGCCCTCCGCCATCGGGATGCTCTCTTTATATAAAATATCTACAGGAGGTTCAGAAAATACACAGTCACATGCTTTTTCAAATACACTATCAGAGATATTCTCCACATCATATCGAATATACTCATGCACTCCTGTAACCGTCTTAATTCCCAGATAACTGCTGATCTCATGTTTAAGCTCCTTGGCCTGAACTGCAAAATCTGGTTTCTTTTCCACATAAACTCGTCTTACACTACTCATGCTCTTCCTGTCCTTTCTTTTGTTCTTAATCTAGTACCCACTCAATAGCTATCCAACAACTTGTATCCATGCTGCATGCTTTTTGCATTCTCTTCTGGCCACAAGACGATAAGCTTTTGCGGGTGCTGAACAGTTACTTATTTTCATATCTTCTTTCAAGATATCATACGAATGATTATAAGTAAAATTAATATATTTAATTATTTTGATAAGCTCAGCTAATTATTGAATTATTGAGCTTATTCTGCTATACTGATAAAAAGATACTCATTATCAGCGTTCAGTTTCGTACAAGACAGACACAACATAACCTACTATATTCAGGAGGAACCCTATGGATATCAACTATGAACTTTACAAAGTTTTCTATTATGTCGCCATCTCCCTAAGTTTTTCTGAGGCTTCCAAACAGCTTTTTATCTCCCAGTCTGCCGTCAGTCAGTCTATCAAGGTGTTGGAAAAGAAACTTGGCATCAGTCTCTTTATCCGCAGTACCAAACGTGTCCAATTAACCCCTGAAGGAGAAACCCTGCTCCGCCACATTGAACCGGCTATGAATCTTATAAAGCGGGGAGAAAATCAGATCATGGAAGCCAGTAACCTGGGCGGCGGCCAGCTTCGTATCGGAGCAAGTGACACAATCTGCCGGTATTACCTTGTTCCATACCTGAATGAATTCCATAAGGCACACCCAAGTGTTCACATTAAAGTTACCAATCAGACCTCCACAAAATGTGTGGATCTTCTGGAAATGGGACAGGTGGATCTCATCGTGACCAATTATCCCAACTCCCGATTAAGCCACGGGGAACATGTCCGGGAGATACACACCTTCCATGATTGCTTCATCGCAAGCTGCACTTACTACAAACAACTGATGGATCGTAAGCTTCAGTTGAAAGATCTGTTGAGCCATCCCATCATGATGCTGGATCGAAAAAGTACGACCAGCGAATTTCTTCATAACCTTTTTCAACAGCACCAGCTTGACCTTGTTCCTGAAATCGAACTTGGAAGTAATGATCTGCTTATTGATCTCGCCCGGATCGGTCTTGGAATTGCATTTGTACCGGACTACTGTATTCCTACTGATGGAGAACTATTCCCTCTTGATATTGAGGAAGAACTCCCCAGCCGAAAACTTGTCATAACCCATAATCCTCAGCTTCCATTAACAAAAGCCGCCAAAGAATTCCTGGATATCCTGTAATTCTCTTCTGAATACTTCCTAAGTATTATAAGATTTCTAAGATTTTTAAGTATTCACTTATGATTTTACTGTTTCACAGAATCCCAAAATGAATTCAGCTCTGTTCCTACGCTTTCTCTGGTACAGATCTGGTAATCATCCCATTCCAGCGGAAATAAGCCACGATAGTCAGGGGAGCAGAACCTTTCATCCAGCAGCAGGATCACTCCTCTGTCTGCATCTGTACGGATCACGCGTCCTGCCGACTGGAGGACTTTGTTCATCCCCGGAAAACGATAGGCATAATCAAACCCATTTTCCTGCTTCCCATCATAATAATTCTTTAGGATTTCTCTCTCATAGCTTACCTGGGGAAGTCCGGTACCAACAATTACAGCTCCAACCAGTCTCTCTCCTGTAAGATCTATGCCTTCTGCAAAGATTCCTCCCATCACACAAAAACCCAGTAGGGTATTACTATCATTTTGCTCAAACTGTCCCAGGAATTCTTCTCTTTGATCTTCCTGCATGGATGGACTCTGTCTTACGATCCGACTGACATCCTCACCATATTTTTCCACATATACCTGATAGATGTCTTCCATCATTTTATAGGAAGGAAAAAACACCATATAATTTCCGCTATGCGATGCCGCGACCCTGAAAATATATTCTGCTATTTTCCCATATTCTTCTGGTCCTCTTCTCGTATATCTGCTGCTCACATCCCGTCCCAAAAGGAGTTTTTTTTGATCCGGTGAAAATGGCGACTTGGCATAGATAGCATAATCTTCTTCCCTTCCACTGAGCAATCTCCTGTAGTACCGGATAGGTAACAATGTTGCCGAAAAAAAGATGGTGCTCAATCCCTTATCCAGGCAATTTTGAAGATTGACCGCCGGGTTGACACAATATAGTTTGATGCGAAATCTCCCATCATTCTCATGCTGAGAATAAATCACATAATTTTCATCCAACAGATCATAAATATTCAAAAAGCCTCTGACTTGAAAATAAAAATCAAGCAACAGTTTTCGCATCTCTCCATCTTCCTGCTCTTCAAGGAAATCTTCCAGTTCTCCCATAACATTCATTAGAGATATGGAAATCCCACCGATTCCGCTGATCACCTGATAGGTCTCACATTCCCGTTTAAGCTCCAGCAATTGACGATTGCATCGTTCCAGTGCACGCTCTAACTTTTTGTTGTATGGCTTGACCAGCTTTTTCATTGCAAGAAAATCTTCTTTATATAAAGATGCACTGTACATCTCCCTGCCGCGTTCCACAAGATTATGCGCCTCATCTATCAAAAAAACATAATTTCCTCGATTACCTTCACTGAAAAACCGACGCAGATGGACATCTGGATCAAACACATAGTTATAATCGCAAATAACCGCATCCACCCAAGTTGCCACATCCAGACACATCTCGTAGGGACATACCTGATATTTTTCACTATACTTCAAAAGAACTTCTCTGTCATAGAAATCTTCTTTTTCCAGCAGTTCAAATACCGCCTCATTTACTCTGTCAAAATGCCCCTTTGCCCTTGGACATTGTATCGGGTTGCACTCTGGTTCCTCACATACACACATTTTCTCTTTTGCTGTTATGATAAGAACCTTGCACGCCAATCCCTGATTCTTCAATATACGAAAGGCATCCCATGCCACCGTCCTTGTGATCGTTTTTGCAGTCAGATAAAATAGCTTGTCTGCCAATCCCTCTCCCATAGAACGGACTGCTGGAAAAATGGAGGACATGGTTTTTCCCACGCCTGTCGGTGCCTGAATGAACAACTGCATTTTTCGTGCTATCGTGCGATAAACGCTCCCTACCACTGTTTTTTGACCTTCACGATACGGAAATGGAAATTCCAAATCTTTCATGGATTCATTTCTTGTGATTCTCCATTGATGCTGCCACAATGCCCAACGATAATACTGCGACATCAGATCATGAAACCAATCACTTAATTCTTCTATAGAATATTGTTTTTCAAAACGCCTGATATCCTCTGTATCCAGATTACAGTATGTCATCTGCACGTTCATTACATCCTTCTTTTTTTGTATCCCATAGATATAAGCATAACACTTGGCCTGTGCCAGATGCACCTCCACTGGCTCTTCAATGTGACGCAGTTCTCTGTACACACCCTTGATTTCGTCCACTGTCACACTTTCGCCATTATCTATAATACCATCCGCTCTGCCCTCTACCGTAATATCGAATTCCTCATACGGAATCGTATATGAAAGAGATACTTCTGCCTGATATGAACCACCCATCTGCTTTTGTATCTTTCTGTGCATTCGGCTTCCCTTGGCCATGGCTTCTTTGTCGGCAGCTGAACTACGCCGATTATCCAAATCTCCTGAGCGAAGAATAAATTCCACAAGATTTCTCACAGAAATCCGGATTACTTCTTTTTCCATATCACAGACCACTTTTGTAAACCCCTTTCATAAAACCCACTGTTACCTTCATACTCTCCGTACACCAATCCAGTAAATGATTGATTTCTTACAACATTATAGCATACCATTATAAAACGAAAAAGGCTTCCGAATTGTTTTGTTTAATAACAATCCGAAAGCGCTCTCCCGTTCTTTGGCAAGGAAGGGTTCATTACTTGGCTTTTTTATCATGTGTTTGATAATTATATTTGATACTCACATTTGATACTTTTATACATTTTTCTGTTATATCTTTGGCACATAAATTTGATGTTTATTCTTATGCCCATTCTTAATACTTACTTCACTTATTTATGTTTACTATCTCATAACAATATTTCCGTTTTCTTAAAACGCTTTTATTGAAATCTGCTTTTTGCAAAGATTATGCTGTTGCAAATTTTTTTAATGTATGATTAAATTCTTTGTTTTCTCCATAGCACTGAACTGTTAACTCTTTTGTAGGGTCCATGCTAAGGATACCTAAAATAGACTTTGCATCAATAATAACGCGATTGTAAAAAATGTCGATATCGAAATCACATTTGCCAGCCGCTGTAACGAATTCTTCTACTTCCTTTGCCTCATTCAGTTTAATTTTACTTACTTTGCTCTCTGACATATTCTCAGTCCTTTCTATGATCGATTGCGTTAATATGGAAAATCAAGTGTCTTACAAAATTCCAACTGGTAGTACCACACTTAATTTTGGTTTATTATCACACTCAGCCGTCCATTTGTCAAACTTTTTTTATACTCGTTTTTTCTGTCGAAATTCCTGATTTTTTTGTCTATTTTCACCTATACTTTATCAATTTTCGGGTTTCACTTTATCATATTTATCTTTTTGAAATCGTTTTCATTGCTTTCACTATTATTTTATCTATTCTCTTTAGAAATTTCCGATTATATTTTGTGAAATTCCAACATGTGTTTTCGAAATCTCAACGGAAGGTTCTGCCTTTGCAGTTTTCTATTTTCTCTTTCGTGAATAGAGATATGCTCGCAAAACCCTTGAAAAAGCGACTCATAATCAGCTTCAGCGTCTTTCATATTCGAAAACTTCTCCATTTTTTCTGACTCCCCAGTAAAAATATTACACGCTTCATGTGGAGCATGCAGCAAAGCTTTTTTTCTCTTTTCATCATATATGATCCAGTATTCTTCCACAAATCTGTCTCCAAAATGTTCCTGAAACAGCAAAAGCAGATCATTTTGAGGAGCTATCGATGAAAAGAGCACATTTCCCGGAATCTGACTAAATCTAAGAAAGCCCAGATAATGATGATACTCATACCAAACATTTTGATAAGCCTGGACAACGAGTCTCACATATGGATTCTTCAGATTATCCAGATGTTTCCTTCTATACTCAGCTCCATAAACAGAAAGGCAATCCACCAACGTTCTGTAAATTGCTGTTCCCTTCTCCCTTTCCTGTGAACACGCTGCATAACAGATATATTCTGTAATCTCAGTGCCTAACCTTTTTCTCATCGTCTGCATTACTTTTTCAGCTTTTGACAAATCACTTTCGACCACATGGTACTGACAAAACAATTCAAGATTTTCATTTTCCCAGGTACGAATCTCCACGTTTCCATGTCCCACACGTGCCGCCCAGGCTGTATATACTCCCGACAGCACTCCTTCCAGTGAGTCTTCACACTGAAATATATGTTTTGTATTCATAGCAGCCCGCTCCTTTCCATATCGAACATCGATAACTGATGATAGGTCAGTTCCTCCACAGGAAGTCTTTCTCTTGGATCAATAATATTTCTAAGGATATAATTTTCGTCTAATTTCGTCCGGTACATCATCTTCCCGCCACAAGTAATAAAATATAAAGCCCGTTTCAGAACAACTCTCATTTTCTTTAGATCTTCGAATGTAAGTTTTCCATATCTTCTTGCTCCTATGATTCTCTGCGCAGATTTCATGCCAATCCCAGGTACTCGCAAAAGCACCCTGTAATCTGCCGTATTCACTTCCACCGGAAACTGCTCCAGATGCCGCAATGCCCAGTCACACTTCGGATCCAACAGCACATTAAAATTAGGTCTTTCAACCGTCAAGAGTTCTTCTGCTCCAAATCCATAAAATCGCAAAAGCCAATCTGCCTGATATAGCCTGTGTTCTCTCAATAAGGGCGGACCCTGTATCGCCATCGGCAAAGTAGTATCTTCATTTACATTGACAAAAGCCGAGTAGAAGACCCTCTTCAAGTCAAACTTCTGATACAGCGATTCTGCAGTATTCAAAATCTGATAATCATTTTCTCCCGTTGCACCGATGATCATCTGTGTACTTTGCCCCGCAGGGACGAATCTTGGGCTGTGTCGATATATCGAAAGTTCCTGTTTACTCTGAGCTGCCTGAGTCTGTATCTGACGCATCGGTGTCAAAATCGTCTTTCTGCTTTTATGCGGAGCCAGTGTACGTAACCCTTCTGCTGTAGGAAATTCTACATTGACACTCATCCTGTCCACATAATATCCCGCTCTCTGGATCAACTCCGGTGGTGCCCCCGGTATGGCTTTCAGATGAATATAACCCTGAAAATGGAATTCTGTCCTCAGCTTATATACCGTTTGAAAAAGAAGTTCCATCGTATAAGCCGGGCTTTTCAAGATACCCGAACTCAGGAAAAGTCCTTCTATATAATTCCTGCGATAAAACCCCATCGTTAGGTCACACACCTCCTGCGGTGTAAACGACGCCCTTACCACATCATTAGACGCTCTGTTCAGGCAATATCTGCAGTCGAAGACACACTCATTTGTAAACAGAATCTTCAATAGGCTTACGCATCTTCCATCCGCTGAAAACGTATGACAAATTCCCGCAGAAATACTGTTGCCGATCCCTGTACCATTGTTTTTTCGATCCACACCGCTGGATGTACAGGCAACATCATACTTTGCTGCATCCGACAGGATATTTAGTTTTTCCTGAATGCTCATCTGTTCCTGGATCACCATAATAAACTCCCCTATGTCCCTTATATATTTCGTTACTATATCCTTTTAACGAATAATACATAACTAACGACGATCAACAGCTACATAGATGATCAATGATTGTCATATGCGCCCTTTATCGAACGTGCGTTCTATTTTCTTTTATTATACATCGAGCGTGTGTTCGTGTCAATAATATTTATACTTGAGTTTCCGCAGTTTTATCCACATAGACCTGAATTAAACCATGTCTTTATAAACAACTTTCAAAAAATGCCCCAAATATAAGGAATCTGATT
>SAAH01000241.1 GCA_009929525.1 Clostridia bacterium
CTATGCTTTCGATTTATACTTGTGCTTGCGATTACTAAACCAATGCTTTCGATTATCGGAAAAAGTTTCATCGTATCATTATTATCAGCCTTTGCCAGTTCTGTCATAGGATTCAAACCTACCGCAAGACAGACCGTATCCACGTCGAAAGTCTGCTCTGTACCCGGGATCATATTCCATTTTTCATCAAGGGCAGCGATCTCTACGCCCTCTACCTCTTCTTTTCCAAATACTCTCTTAATCGTATGTCCCACATAGATCGGAACGCCAGCCCTTCTGATCTTACCTGCATGCACACCGTAGCCGCCGATCTTCGGAGCACCCTCTACGATACCCACTACCTCGGCACCAGCCTGCATCAGCTGATAAGACACGATCAGACCTACATTTCCGCTTCCTACCATAAGGATCTTCTGACCCGGCAGTACACGGTTTACATTTACCATCGTCTGCGCAGCGCCTGCTCCCATGACTCCCGGAAGTGTACTTCCCGGAAATGCCATATAGTTTTCCTTCGCACCTGCTGCAATGATGATTTTCTTTGCTTTCACGGAGTAATTCACTCCATTACTTATCACACCCATACTTTTATCCGGTAAAAGTCCATATACCAGAGAATCAAGCATGACTCTTGCCCCGCTCTCTTCCACCATCTGTAAAAGCTGTTCTCCGATCATATAGCCTCTCGTGCCTGCACGATGCTCTTTTGAACCAAAGAACTTATGTATCTGCTTAAATAGCTGTCCACCCGGACGTTTATTTTCATCGATCACCAATACATCCGCACCTGCAGACGCTGCCTGATATGCAGCACTAAGACCGGCACTTCCAGCACCGATGATCGCCACATCTGCTGTTATTTCTTTCATGATATCCTCCCACACCTGTCTTTATTGGCAGTCTCTCAAACCGCCTTACTGTTCCTTGGTCCTGATACGTTCAAGACCTTCCTGCTTCTCCACCTTCATTCCTTCTTTTACTGTGGTAACGCAGGTTCTGGTGTTGGGAATACCATCCACTACCATCATACAATCTGTACATCTTCCGATCGCACAAAAAATCCCTCTTGGCTCGTGGCGTTTCGCTGTCGTACGAAATACCCGGATCCCTGCATTCATAAGTGCTGCAGCGATCGGTTCGCCCTCGATTCCCTCCATAGGCTCTCCATTGTAATAAAATGTAACTTTTTTCTCTTCTTCCAAATCACCCAAAATAGGGTGTTGTGTTACTCGCATGATTTGCGCCTCCCTCTAAATTACATTCTGACTGGCTCGCTCGCCGTTGTCCTAGCTAATTATATCCGCTTTACCACTGTGATTCAACAATTTTCTCACTTGAATGACATTCATTGTTGAAACTACAAGCCATCCCATGATCACAGACAAACATACACCCCATATTTCCAGCCTTGGGACCAGTATCAAAGCCAACATACAGCGCACGACCATCTGCACCATTGTCGCGATCATGGTTATCTTAACTTTCCCCACACCTCTGAAAAATCCCTGGGTAGCCGACAAAATACTACAAAACAGATAGTTTGCCGCCATCACCTTCAGATACGTGGTTCCTACCCTCAAAACTCCCGTATTACTCTGATCTACAAACAGTGAAATGAGCTGACTGGAAAATATGACCATCAACACTCCTGAGATCAGCACATAAACCCCATTCATTGCAAATGTCCGGTAAAGCCCCTGTCTGAGCCGCTTCCATTTTCCTGCGCCCACATTCTGCCCTGCAAAAGTTGCCAGTGCTGCTGCCGTTCCATCGATAAATGCCATGGTAAATGATTCGATCCTGATCGCTGCGTTATATCCCGTGATCATATCTGTGCCATGAGCATTTACTGTACCCTGGATCAAAAGCCTTCCAAAATACAGCACTGTCTGCTGAAGAGCCGCCGCCCAGCTGAATATTACAGTCTCTTTTAATATTTTTCTTTCAAAAACCCAATGTCCTTTTCCAAGGACGAGCATCGCCACTCTTTTCCGTACATAAACAAGACATAAAAGAAAAGAAAATGCCTGTGCCAAAATAGTAGCCAATGCTGCACCCACTACTCCGAGAGGCGTCTGTGTAACAAATAAAATGTCCAAAATAATATTTAATATGGAAGATACCACCAGATAAAGAAATGCTGTCCGTGAATCACCAATCGCACGAAGTGCCGAGGCATAATAATTCTTGAGTTTCCGCAAAATGTAATTTCAAAAGAGATAACTTCTTCTAAAGTACCAATCTGTCCTATTTTTGAAAAAAATGAAAAGACAGTATT
>SAAH01000015.1 GCA_009929525.1 Clostridia bacterium
TGTTCAGAAACAGTATACACCTAAAAAGGCGTGATGTCTTTATTTTTAGGCAATTTAAAGTAACTTTGGTAAAATTTCAGATTTGCTCATTTATAGTTATCTTCGTATGCCGCGTGGCAGCCAGAATTTCACCATATAATGTATAGTTTTTAGCGGAACTTGCTGTAAATAGGGCACCTGCAAATTTTCTTCCGTCCCCTGCCTCGTATTTTTTGTAGCACGAGGCAGAATCTGTGATTGTTTTTGTATAGACCCCGTTGACCATATTATAATGGCATATTTTAACAAATATAGACGAGTGATGCTAAAAATGAGGCAGAATATGACAATTTTTTTGCGTATGCCGCGCGGGCAGATTTTTCTTTGTTGGTATGGTGCAAAATTGAGCAAATACCTTTCAAAAAGTGTCCTTAACAATGGGAGTGATTCATCTTACTCCGCTGCTGTTTGATAAAGGTTATGCTTTATCTGGCTGCTGGCCGTCATGGGCTTTCCACTGGCATTCCATCAGTTCCATATTGCTGAAGACTGCCTTGAAAGAGGAATCCTCCGGTGAGCAGGCATATACGCCGAAGCTGATGTTTCCTGCTCCATTTGCCATATGGCATACACGCATCTGCTGAAATGATGTGCCGTCTTCGGAACATTCGATACAGTAGTCATCCTCGCGGCGGCTGAAACGGTACCACATGGATTTTACGGAAGCATCTATGACTGTGGTAGCCCAGTCGGAAAATCCGCCATTGGTGACAACACTTCCCAGATGCTGGAACTGGTCATTTTCATATTCGATGGAAGCTTTCAGCCAGTTTTCGCTGTCCAGATACATGACGATCCCGCACTGATCGAATCGGCAGTGGCTCTCCTGAAAATCAGTTTTTACCACGAAACTGAAGAACTTTTCATCAGTGTTCATCTGCAGTACAGGTGCATTATCATTCTGAAAATGATAATAGGTTCTCTGCCACAGATCTGTGTGTGGTTTGGTCGTGATCTCGATAGAAGCTTCGTTGATTTTGTAATCTGCTGGTTCTCTTGTCCATTGAAACTTATTTAACTCCATTTTTTCGCCCTCCTATGGCATCGTAATCTATTTTTTCATCAGTGATCGGTCTTAGTACTTTGCATGGATTGCCAACGGCTATCACATTGTCAGGAATATCCTTTGTCACCACGCTTCCAGCTCCGATCACCACATTGTTACCGATTGTTACTCCAGGCAATACCTGCACGCCAGCCCCGATCCACACATCATTTCCAACGGTGATCGGACGTGCATATTCCAAGCCCTGATTTCTTCGTTCAGCGTCAACAGGATGTCCTGCCGTATGGAATCCGCAGTCCGGTGCAATGAATACATTATCACCAAATGTTACCTTGGCACCATCCAGGATCATCAAATTGTGGTTCGCATAGAAGTTCTTTCCCAACTCAATGTTATATCCATAATCACACCAAAATGGAGCCTGTATACAAAAATCCCCATTCGTCTTTCCAAATAGTTTCTGTAACAGTGGTTTCCTGGCATTGAGCTCAGAGGGCTTTGTGTTGTTGTACTCAAAGCAGATATCTTTGCATTGATCTCGTTCT
The DNA here is from genome assembly GCA_009929525.1 of Clostridia bacterium. GTDB lineage: Bacteria > Bacillota > Clostridia > Lachnospirales > Lachnospiraceae > Oliverpabstia. The sequence goes on from SAAH01000015.1 coordinate 1,591, forward strand.
TTTAACAGGTTTTCATCATAATTGGCATCATACAGGATGCCGGCTTCGCATTTTTCTTTCTCTGTCATTTCTTATATTTCCTTTCTTTCTACTGCAAGCTGGTATAAGCCTTCGTAGTAGTATTCATCAAAATCATCAACGATCAGAAATTGAGGTATATAGTCTGGCGGTATGTTCGCTGAGAGGATTTCATTTACAGCAGACAGTGTCTGTTCGTCTATCAAATCGCCGGTCATGACGATGGTGTCGGGATTCAGCAGGGCAATGATCGCACTCATGGATTTTGCGATAAGTGGAATGCATGTCTCTGGTTCGTACATTTTAATCTGTTCTTTGCGGCTCACCTCGGTTGGCAGGAAACCGACCATTCCTGCGATATGATTCGCACCATGGAGGATTTTCCCTTTGTAAATGGTAACCGTACCTGGCAGCAGATGGGCCGGATAATAGGCCAGAGTGATAATGTGGTCCTCTGTGTTGGTTTTCTTACAGTAACCATATGCCATGTGATGCATATCATTTTCCATCGAAACAGCCAGATCAAATCTCTGTTCCAGATTTGTTTTCAATTCCATGTTTTCCAGTTCGGGAATATCACTGTGCTTCATGATTCCATTTTCAGTGATACTTGGCGTCCCTATGATGATCCTGTTGATATTTGGATATTTTTCCAACATTTGAAGGACCAGCTGTTCTATCTGTTCATACAAAATGGTTTCGCATATCGTATTTTCCTGAAAAAGTATTCTTCCTAATGCGGAAAACACGATGCTTTTGATGACTTTATTGCCGTGTTCTACATTAAAGAGAATGGCAAGATAGCTTTCGTGCGTTTCCTGGATCTGATATAGAACAGAACTTCGTCCCACTTCGCCCAATTGTTTTTTCTCGCCATCCACGATCCCCTGCGCCTGCATATCATTCAGAAGAGTATTACATGTTGCCACGCTCAATCTTGTTCCGAGAGCAACCTGCTGTTTGGTATATTGCTTGCCATCCAACATGAGGCGGTAGATGGATTTCTTATTGTCTTTACGGATATCGGATGAATTCTTCATGAAACACCTCCTTTATCACATTATTATAACCGTTATAATAAATGGTGTCAAATACATTTTGCCTAGATTCTGGTAAACGTATTACAACACTTTTCTAAAAAAAACTTCCATTGGCTGATCAAAAGGGGTGTTGTTGAATAGAAGTCCGCCGCAGTCTACATATCCTAACTTGCGGTATAAATGTTGTGCACCCTCATCAGCCTGAGTTGAAATTAACGTCATTTTGTAGCCCTGCGATCTCATTTCATTTTCCCAGTCAGTGATTGCCTGCGTGGCATATCCCTGGCCACGATACTTTTCTTTAACAAATATAAAATTCATAAATGGAAGGTTATCCCATAGAACACAATGCGCCATTATGCCGATGGGCTGATCCGCTTCCCACAAAACATAACCGGATCTTGTGTATACTCGATTCTTGTAGCTGGTGCCATTAACATGCTTATCAATGCTCATGACAAAATCCTTGTCATTGCCTGTTACAACTTTTATTTCCATAGCAATTCTCTCCTGGAATCTAATTTGCCAGTGCCATACCAATAAAGAAATCTGCTGAGTGCCATACCAATAAAGAAAATCTGCCGAGTGGCATACTAATAAAGAAAATCTGCCGACTGGCATACCAATAAAGAAAACCTGCCGAGTGGCATACACAGAAAAAATGTCAGAAACTGCCCTGCTATCAATAGAAAATGTCAATATTTATGAAAATATGTCAGCCGTAAGGGGAGTTTCAGGCATATAGAGATTTTTGTGTTTTCTGTGCCACACTTTTTTTGTATTTCGAGGCAGAACTTGCTTTTTTTTTGCATATGACCAGATATGTTTGTTTGAACCTTCAAAGCCAGCGCTAATCCGGAAAAATACATTCTTATCGTGGCATAGGATGAAGGTTTTTGGGCATATGCCTCATATCCAACAGCAAGTCGCATCCAAGTAGCATCCAAGTCGCATCTAAGTCGCATCCAAGCCTTATCCAATAACTAATAGCCATAGCAAATTTCTTTAAGTGCAGTAAATAACTTTTTATTATCGTACCATATTTTCTGGAAAAATGTACGAAAATGAGCGATTACTTACCGGAACATATCCTCAAATAATAAACATATCCCAAGCTTTTTCATGTACCTTGCAAAGCGTATTGCTGGACAATGCGTGACCAGTAACTTGTTTTATATATCATTTCATATCTTTTGTGTATCAATATTGTATTTATAATCTCACCCGTGGTATCATAGAGGAATACATTAGGCGAAAACAAATGGAAATGCATGGAAAAAGGCAGACATATATGGAGGACTTCAAAATGGATGAGATCACAAGAATGAAAAGGCTTCAAAGGCCAGCCGGACCGATAGATGTGATATTGGATACGGATACTTATAATGAAATTGATGATCAGTTTGCACTGTCTTATCTGATAAAGTCAGATGACAAGTTAAATCTGCAGGCGATCTATGCAGCACCATTTTTCAATGATAAGTCAACAGGGCCGAAGGATGGGATGGAGAAAAGTTATGAGGAGATCATGAGGCTGCTGACATTTCTGGGAAAAGAAGAGATGAAGGCTCAGGTGTACAAGGGGTCGGGGCAATATCTTCCAGATGAACATACTCCAGTGGAATCAGAAGCAGCAAGAGATCTGGTTGAAAGAATACACGAGAGAAAATCTCAAGAACCGTTATATGTGGTGGCCATCGGGGCGATCACTAATATTGCATCCGCGATTTTGATGGACCCGTCAATCATTGAAAAAATGGTCATTGTCTGGCTGGGAGGACATGCGTGGGAATGGCATGATAATAAAGAATTTAATCTGGATCAGGATATCGCAGCGGCAAGGATCATTTTTGGATGCGGCGTTCCGCTGGTACAGCTTCCGTGTATGGGTGTGGTGTCTGCTTTTACAAGCACCAGATACGAGTTGAAACATTGGCTGGCGGGGAAAAATCCGCTGTGTGATTATCTTCTTACGACAACTGTAAATGATGGAGAAAAGTTCAAGGAAGCTAAGTGCTGGAGCAGGGCTATATGGGATGTGACGGCGGTAGCGTGGCTTCTTGATGAGAAGTTTATGTGGGAGAGATATGACCACAGCCCGATACCGGAATATGATGGATATTACAGTCACGATAAACGTCGCCATATGATAAAGTACGTCTATGGGATCAATAGAGATGTACTTTTTGAAGACCTTTTTGACAAGCTGACAGGAGAATCAGAGGAAAAACGGGAAAGAAGATAAAACATCAGATAAGATAAAGAGAAGAGTCCGATTTAAGGAAAGGGAGAGCAGAGAATGAAAACATTAGTTATATACACATCAAAATATGGAGCAACAGAAAAATACGCAAAATGGATAGCCGAGGAACTGCAGGCAGATATCAAGGAAGGAAAAAACGTATCTTCCGACACTCTGCAGGGATATGACAGGATCATCTTTGGCGGCGGAATGTATGCCGGAAGCATCAATGGAATTGATATAATAACCAAAAATGAAAGCATTTTGCTGGGAAAAGATCTTGTGATTTTCTCAGTGGGACTTCTGGATGGAAGCAAAACGGAAAATCAGCCGGGGCTGCAGGAGAGCATGGAGCGAAATCTCAAAAAAGAAATCCTGGAACATGCAAAAGTTTTCCATTTGCAGGGAGCATTGGAATACAACAAGCTTAGTTTCTCACACAAAATGATGATGAATATGATGAGGAAAATTATCGCAAAAAAACCAGCGGAAGAGCAAAATGAAAGTGACAGAGCAATCGTCAACATGAAGCAGAATCCGGTGGACTTTGCAAACAAGAAAAACCTGAAACCACTTTTGGATGTATGTAAATAAGTGCATGAAAGATTGTGGGAAATGGAGGGAAAGACAATGCTTCTTGGAATAGATATAGGAACTTCCAGCATCAAAGCGATGCTGATGCAGGCAGATGGGAAAGTAATCGGAATCAAAGCGAAGGGACATGATGTGGAGATTCCACGAAACGGCTGGGCTGAACAGAATCCTGAGGCGTGGTGGGATTCACTATGCAGTATCCTTTTATCAATGAAAGAGGACCATCCGCAGGAAATGAATGCAATCAAGGGAATCGGATTTTCAGGGCAGATGCACGGTCTGGTGGCGATTGATAAGGAAGGCCATTCGGTCCGTCCGGCGATCATATGGATGGATCAGCGTGCAGAAAAGGAACTGCAGGAGATAGACGAGAAAATATCTCGCAAAAACCAGGGCGAAACATTCCACAACAGGATTTTTAATGGATTTGCGCTGCCTTCTCTGTTGTGGATGAAGAATAATGAAAAAGAAAAGTTTGATCAGATATATAAGGTATTTCAGCCGAAGGATTATCTGAGATATCGTCTTATCGGTGAGGCGGGAACAGAAGTATCCGACGCTTCGGCTTCGCTTATGATGAATGTGGGAAAAAGAGAGTGGGCAAAGGAAGAGTTGGACATCCTGGGGATTCCGCTGGAGATATTGCCAGAGCTTGGAGATTCGGCACAGATTGCCGGGAATATAAGTGAAAAAGCATCTGAGGAAACGGGACTTCGATGCGGTATCCCGGTAGTTTATGGTGCCGGTGACCAGCAGGCACAGAGCATAGGAAATGGAGCTGTCCGCGAGGGACTGGTAATATCCAATATAGGAACGGGAGCTCAGGTATCCACCTATGCGTCATCAGATCTTTATGATAAAAAACTGCGGACACATACCTTCTGCCATGCATTTTCGGGGGCATACACGATCTATGGAGCGATGCTTGCAGGAGGACTTTCGCTGAAATGGCTGAAAGAAGAAATCCTTCATGAGGCGGATTTTGCAAAGCTCAGTCAAATGGCCGAGACGGTTGCTCCGGGCAGCGAACGGCTGTTATTTCTCCCATATCTTGCGGGGGAGCGTACACCGCTGATGGATCCGAAGGCCCGTGGAATATTCTTCGGGTTGGCTTTGGAACACACCTCTTCTCATATGGTAAGGGCGGTCATGGAAGGCGTGGCTTATGCGCTGAGAGATTCTCTCGAGATCATGAAGGAGATGGGGATCACCAGCAGGAGGATCATCGCATCCGGCGGAGCAAGTCAAAGTCCCGTATGGCTTCAGATACAGGCTGATATCCTGGGAGAAGAAGTCCAGGTGTGCCAGACGAAAGAACAGGCTTGCCTGGGTGCTTGTATTCTGGCTGGAGTTGGCACGGGAGTATATCCAGGCATCGAGGAAGCGTGTGATAAACTGGTGGTATTTGATGAAAAGATATACAGTCCCCGAGCTGAATACAAAGACATATATCAGGAAGGCTATGATAGATATCACGGAATCTATCAGGCGACAAAGCAATATTTATAAAAATAGTAAATGAAGTGGTAAGAGGAAAGAAAGATTAAAGGCAATACAGGGTAAGCGTATGGGGAAAAGAAAAGTAAAAGTGAGGAGAGTGGATAGAGATGGAACATAAAGGGAGTGCTATATTAGAGACGCAGCGTCTGATACTTCGCCCGTTCATGGAATCGGATGCGGAAGATATGTACCGAAACTGGGCAAGCAATCCAAAGGTGACAAGATATCTCACATGGCCGACTCATGACAACGTGGAAGGCACAAAGAGCCTCCTGAAAATATGGGAAAAGGACAGCGAAAGGTTGGACTCTTATCAGTGGTGTATCGAATACAAGGAAAATCATCAGGCAATAGGAAGCATCGGGGCACCGGAGATCAATGAAGTGATCGAGGCAATCGAGATCGGTTATTGTATCGGCGAGGAGTATTGGCATAAGGGGATCACTACGGAGGCACTTACCTGTGTGAGAGATTATCTGTTTGATCACGTAAAATGCAACCGGATCTGGGCCGGACACGATGTGCAGAATCCGAATTCCGGCGGTGTGATGAAAAATGCAGGACTTGTATATGAAGGAACACTGCGCCAGGGCGGGAAAAATAATACCGGGCTGTGCGATGTGGCGATATATGCGATGACGAGAGATATGAGATGATTTCATATCTGCTGATCAGCAAAATGCAAATATTGAGAGATGATAAAAATGTTTTTTGACAATAAAAAATCTGGTGTAGCTGAGTATATCAGCTATACCAGATTTTTTATTGTCTCATTATATCATGAGCATAGCTCATGATATCGTGATCTTTAAAGCCCCTTGATAATCTTTTTGTTTCGAAAGCACTTCAGTGATCAGTTCCTGAGCTTTTTCCTTATCGCCAAGTCCCAAAGCTCCCAGAGCACGAAGGTAGCAGCAATACTGGGTGTTGCGAAGCTGGATGTCATCCTGGTAGACTTCGATCTCCGGCAGTGATACTGCGAAGAAGTCATATGCAACCTGGTCAAACAGGTGCTTTTCACCATAGATGATGAGCTGATGGAAGGATTTTCTCGCTGCATTTTCTTCGCCCAGTTCCATACGTGCAAGACCCTGATAATAGATATAGTCAGAAGGCTGATCATTATAGTAAAGCACGCTTCCCGGTTCCTCGGAACCCATGGATGCCAGGGTGAAATATTTGCGGGAATTTGTCTCGTCGTTTAACATGCGGTAAGCAATGCCCATGTAGTAATATGCTTCATTATCCGGAACATTTGGAAGCTTTCCTTCACCAAGATTTTCTGGATAAGTGAGGCTGGCAGATAAAAGTTCGATGGCATCTTCCGGTTTGGAATCAGCGATCTTATTGATCGCAAGGTTGATAAGTGCGTAGCGGTACTGGGTGCTGACCTTACCTTCGCCGCCTTCCCATGGATGGAAACGATGACTCTTCAGTGCGTCGAGTGCTTCGGTATATCGTTCGGTACAATTGAGCAAAGTAATGTAACGAAGATACAGATCATCTCTTTGGCATGTAACCTCCAGATGAGATTCCATTAGCTGGATACGATCCTCGATGGATTGGTTTGTCTTAGCTGCAAGCTGATCATATTCCAGCCAGAAACGTGGATATTCAGGATCCAACTGACAAGCTTTTTCTATATACTTCAGAGCACCGGCGGTATCATTTTTCTTGTTAAAGTAAGCGATGGAAAGATTACGATAAGCCATAGCCAGATCGTCTTTTTCTTCCACAGCAGTTTCCCAGTGTTTAGTGGCAGCTTCGTACTGTTTCTTGTCATAAAGAAGATTTCCAAGATAGTAATGTGCCATAGGAGCCTGATCGAGAACACGGATCGCATAGTCAAGTATTGCTATCTCCTCTACGCGATTAGGGAAACAATAGTCAGGAGATAATTTCTCGGCATTTTTGCAGCACTCCATCGAAGAAGTCTTAGCGGCATCATCGGAGAGTTTGCCATAGATGAATCCCTGATAATATTGGCAAAGCGGGCTCTTGCCTGGGCAGGCCTGCAGGATCTTGAGCGCATCCTCGTACAGTCCGGCTTTCTCGTAATCAAGGGAAAGCTCAAGATAGTTGTGTGGCTCGCTGCGCATTTTTTCCTTCCAGGAATCAAAAGCTTCAGAGGAAAGGAGTGCTTTCTCGTACAGAAGCCCCATATAAAGCGGATCGATCTTCAGGCTTTCTTCCAGCAGTGCAGATGCATCCTGATGAAGAGTACGGAGTATAGCTGCTTTCAGAGTACGAGCCTTCATATTATGCCAGTTTCTGATCATAGACTTATCAGCAAATTCCAGTGCGCCTGCGGCATTTCCTTTGCGAAGAGACAGACATGCCAGCCAGTAGAATCCGGCACTTTGTGTCTCAGCACTCCAGGTGGATTTGAAAAATGCATCGTAAGCTTTATCATCCTGTCCATCTGCTTCCAGAGCAAGACCAAGGTTAAAATAACACTCTCCAGAATATGGATTTGGATTCTTCCAGGTCTGCTTTTTGATGGCAGCTTCAAAGTAAGGGATGCTTTCCTTTACATGGCCGCGCTTAAAGAGCAAAAGTCCATAACTGTTATTCAGACGGATATCAGAAGCATCTCTTTTGAGACCTTCCAGATAATAATCTGCCGGCTCATAGGTTGCGTGACGGTACTGCTCCAGATGAGATGCTGCCAGATAAAGTTCTTCCAGAGATTTCATATCCTGTGGAGCTTTCATTGGCTCAGCAGGTTCCGGGATAGGTTCAAGGCTCTTTTCGTACATGGAATATTTGACAAGCTCGTGACCATCACAGGTAACCGTTACGATACAGTCAGACTTCTCTTCCATACAAACAAATTCCGTTTCATAGCATGCCTCAGGACTAAGATCAGCAGTTGATTCAAAAAGAGTATTTCCTTTTGCTGTTACACGGATAAGAGTATTCGGGTAAGCCGCTGTGGTATATATTTTTAAGATCATAGTATCTTTTTTTGATGCATCAACATCGGCATGATCAATGTCATTGCCGCAGTCAGTAAGGCTGATCATAGCCTCTTTGGTAGCATTTCCAACTCGTCCAACGCCTTTATATGGCATAAAATACTGGACAAATGTTTTTTCTTCCTGCGGTTTCAGCCATGTAAAGTCAGGCTGGTTGTCTGTAAATACACCCGTCATCAGCTCGATATAAGGACCATCGCTGTCGGTCAGGTTGCGGTCCCAGGTACGGCCAAAATCACCATTTCCCCAAGTCCACTGTTTTTTGCCCGGAGAAACATGGTGGTCAGCTACATGGAGAAGTCCGGCCTGTACGCCTTCATCATAATTGCCGATAAAATCAAAATCAGAATGTGCTGCCATGTAAGAGGTTGGTACTTTTACATTTTTATAGCGGGAGATATCTACGCCTGCGGAATAATCACATTTGTAATATTCTCCGGTTGCGATCGGGAATGTAGAAACGGCCCTTTTACCGTGATCCATAACTGCATTTACATCAGGAGGAAATACGGAATAAGTATTGTCATTTACCGGAACAGCAGGATTTGCCCACCACAGGAAAGTCTGAGGAAGGTCGGTGTGGTTGTATAACTGGCCTTTGATCTCAATATAAGCTTTTCCCGGATACAGGGAGATGGAAGCCATTCCCTTGGTTCCGTACATTTTATCAATTTCACTTACGTGTACGGTGCAGGAACCATCCTCGTGTTCTTCAATCGTGTAATCAACAGGTGAGTAAGTAGAAGGACGATGATGCTGCGGCCAGTTGAATTCGATTCCTCCGGAGATCCATGGACCGGTCAGACCAACAAGAGCTGGTTTGATGACATGATTATAATAAACAAAATCATATCCATTTGTTTTGTCGTAGGCTCTCTGGATACGTCCGCCGAGTTCCGGCAGGACCATAACTTTCAGATATTCATTTTCCAGCCATACAGCATGGTAAGCGACATCTTCTTTTGTATCGCTGATTTTTTCGCTGACTGGAAGTGGGTACACCTTACCGGTGCTTCCCTGATAGGCTCTCTTTTCGATGAAGAGAGGACTTTTTTCCGGTGGCATGACCGGATAAGTTGGAAGGACACAGGTCTCTTCCCAGATGTTTACTTTCTTGATTGATACCATGACTTCTCCTCTTTTCTATTAGCGTAATGTCTCGTATATTCTGCGTTTGACGGGCTGCAGCCCATCAAGTAATAGCTTGATCGTTGAACGTGTATGTTGTGTGTGATATATGTGTGAGTAAGTACTCCTATGTGGAATTCTTATGTTTATTCTATCACGAAGATGCACCTGGGGAAATGCCATATCATGAGTAAAGATGGACAATATTCCATCAATGTGATACACTCGTGACATGAATAATACAGAACAGTGGAAAAGGGATGGATTCAAAGGGGAAACGATGATCGTTCTGCCTACGGAGTCCTTCCAGGATTATGTGGAGCATCCGCAGGTCAGACGGCTTTATCTTACGGATGTGGGATTTTTTCCTCGTGCAGAGCACCATTACCGGGAGCGAAAGGACGGAATAGAGGAGTACATACTAATATATTGCACGGAAGGAAGCGGATTCATCGTTGTAGACGGTAAGGAGTATATCCTGCATGAAAACGAAGCATTTTGCATCCCACAGTACCACGGACATCGCTATTATGCCTGCGAGGATGACCCATGGAGTATCTTATGGGTACATTTTAAAGGGGAAGATATCAAGTATTTCCCACTTCAGGAATGCAATGTTATTTCTTTTAGTTCACAAAATGCGACCAATCGTATGTTGTTTTTGTTTGAACTATTGTTTCGTGTGTTGGAAGCCAACTACACGCTGGGGAATTTTATCTATATTTCCCAGGTGTTGTCGCTGATCCTGGCGGAAACTTATGATCGCGAAAAGCATAATACGACGTTGGAGCAGAACAAACATGTGACAAATGTCGTTCGATTTATGTATAAGCATCTGGAGGAAAATCTTACGCTGGAGGAAGTGGCAGCAGAATTTGAACTGTCAAAAAGTTATCTGAATGCTATTTTCCAAAAGTATACGCAGCATGCGCCGATGGATTTTTTTATCAATATTAAGATGAAAAGTGCATGCAGGCTGCTTAAGACTACGGATTTGTATATCTACGAGGTGGCACAGAAGCTTGGATATGGGGATCAGTATTACTTTTCCCGGATATTCAAAAAGGTAGTGGGGATATCACCGAAAGCATATAAAAACGGTGATTATTTTCATTATAAAGAGTAGGGACGGGAGGAACATATATTGAAGGCATACGAGGAATATGTATCTTCCGGATCGGATTATTATGCGTATACACCCAGTGCAACGGCTAAAAAAATGTTTTTTTACCCTATCTGTACGGGACATTTTATGTATCAGCCCAGTTATGCGATAAACAGGACTTCGTTTGACAGTTTTTTGCTTTTATATATCAAGTCCGGGCGGATGGATATCGAATATAATAAGAAAAAAATGACGGCCGAGGCAGGAGAATTTGTCCTTCTTGACTGCTATAAACCCCATGGATATGGGACCAAAACCGGATGCGAGGCCATCTGGTGTCATTTTGATGGACCGATGGCGAGAAATTATTATGAACAGGCTGTTTCTTATGTGGGAAATGTATTTGCTCTGTCTAATCCATATCCTGCGATCAAAAAGCTGGAGGCCATATACCAGACTTTTGCCTCTGATGTGATCATAAAGGAAGCACTGTTATCAAAGCAGCTAACAGATATCATGACGGAAATATATCTGGATGCGCCGGGAAGAAGCCGGACCGGTGGGGGCGGCGGAAGCATGGACGAAATCGTTTCTTATATTAACGAACATTTTGCGGAGAATATTTCTATCCCGAATCTTGCCCAGCGGGCCATGATGAGTCAGTATCATTTTATAAGAGTGTTCAAGCGGGAGACAAGTTTTACGCCTCATGAATACATTATCAATACGAGGATCAGTACGGCAAAATATATGCTGAAAAATACAAGATTGTCGATCAAGGATATTTGCTTCAGTACGGGATTTTCCAGTGAGAGTGTATTTTGTTCATCATTTAAGAAAAATGTGGGAAGTACTCCGGCAGAATACAGAAATACGCTCGCACAGGCATGATGATTCAAACAGATCTGAATGCAAAATCGCAGTTTTTCGAAAAAGAATCGCAACTTTCAGAAATGATACATTCTTTTCTTTATGTTACTGTTAGGGAAGAGTTAGTGTAACTACATGATGAAAGGGGCGATTTTTATGTTTTATGATCTGAGCGGCACATGGGATGCCGAGCTGGCGGATGGAACGAAAGGAACAGCGGTTTTGCCGGGAACACTGGATGAGAACAAGCTGGGCCATAAGGATGCAGGAGCGAATCAGTGGCATCCGGATGCATCGATCGGAAATGCGGAGGATGGATTTGATCCGGATGCACCGATCGCAACAAGATTTACAAGAAAACATACTTTTGAGGGGGAAGCGAGACTTTCACGTAAGGTTTCCTTTGTTCCGGCGGAAGGAAAGAGAGTTTTTCTGGAGGCAGAAAGAGCACGTTGTCTGAGACTTCTGGTAGATGGAAAAGAAGTGGAGGCATGCACTCAGGGTACGATCAGTACACCTTATGTATTTGAAGTGACAGGACTTTTGAATGGTGATAATGAGATAACTCTGTTATCAGATAACAGTTATCCGGGACTGCCTCATGATGCCATAGTGTATTCATCGGCAGCAACGGATGAGACACAGACAAACTGGAATGGTGTGATCGGATTTCTCAGGCTTCGTGTGGAGGAACCGGTATTTTTATCAGGGATCCGGGTATATCCCCGGGGTGATATGCTGGATGTGAAGGTGGAAGTATCTGCGGACCGAGCATATAAGGGATCCGTTACAATTGCATCAGATGCAATCCTTAATTCTGTGTCAGCCGAAACGATAACAAAGAAGATAGAAGTGGAAGCAGGAACAACCTGCATAGAGATTGGTCAGATACCAGTGGCAGAGGATATCAAACGCTGGGATGAGTATGAGGGAAATCTCTATGAGATGACTGCCAGGATTGAAGGATATGATGAAAAAACAGTTACTTTTGGTGTGCGCGATTTTGGGGATGATGGAAAGGGCAGATTGGCTTTGAACGGCCGGACGATCTTCCTTAGAAGTGAAGCAAACTGTGCAGAATTCCCGGAAGAGGGACATCCGCCCACAAGCGTAGAGGCATGGACCACCATACTGAATACTTACAAATCTTATGGTATCAACTGTATGCGTTTTCATTCTCACTGTCCGCCAGAGGGAGCATTTGTGGCAGCAGATCAGATTGGTATGATGATGCAGCCGGAGCTGTCCCACTGGAATCCGAAAAATGCTTTCGAGCCGGAAGACAGTTTCAATTATTATCAAGTGGAATTAAAACAGGTGATCCGGATGCTGGCAAATCACCCGTCCTTCGTGATGCTGACCTATGGAAATGAACTGTGGACAGGTGATCTTGGACATAAACGGATGGACGAGATGATCGAGCAGGCACATGCGCTTGATACCACCCGCCTTTATGCAAATGGATCAAATCCTCACTATGGTACGATTGGTTGTGATGCCAAGAGTGATTTTTATACATCTCAGATTTATCTTGATTTTACAAATCCTCTTAGAGGAACTTTTGCAGGAATGCCAGAAATTTCGTCTGTGGAAACAGAAGATGGCAGCGAACCGGTCATGGATATGGGATCTTCCAAGGAAGTCAGGATCAAAGGATATATCAACAACCAATATCCGAATGCGACAACAAATTATGATGTTGCTATGGAAAATCTTCGAAAGACTTATGATAAACCAGTATTTGGGTTCGAGGTAGGACAGTTTGAAGTGCTGCCGTATTTTGAAGAACTTGATGATTTTAAGGGGATTTCTGATCCGGCCAATTATCGTTTGATACAGGAAAAAGCAGACAAATTGGGACTTCTTGATGTGTGGAACCGGTATGTAGAGGCTACTGGTGAAATATCTCGTATCGGATATAGAGAAGAAATCGAAGCAGCTATGAGGACCAGAAAGTTTTCAGGTCTTTCACTGTTGGGACTTCAGGACTTCCCGGGACAGGGAACGGCACTGGTTGGAATGATCAATTCCCATCTGGAGCCAAAGCCATTTGACTTTGCAAAACCTGAGGCATTTGAGGCATTTTTCCGTGATCAGCTTCCATTGGTACAGCTTCCAAAATACACTTACGAGATTGGCGAACGACTGGAAGCGGAAGTGTTGATGGCAAACTATGGAAAACGTGATCTGTCGGGAGAACTTACTTATACATTGTCAGGCGATGGAGTACAGCTTAAGGGAACTTTGCCGCAGGTATGCTGTCCGATGAGTGAACTTACCATGGCAGGCAAGCTGGATATTGATCTGGGAACGATAGAAAAAGCAGTACGTCTGGATCTTAGTGTTGAACTGGATGGGGCGAAAAATACGTATCCGATCTGGGTATATCCGGCAGTAAGCCCAATCTGCCCAGAAGGAATCTATGAGACAGAGCAGTTTGATGAAACGGCACAGAAGATACTGGATGACGGCGGACGCGTTTATCTGACACCGAAGGCTACCAAAGAAGCTATGCCGTCTTCCATACAGACACAGTTTACTTCAGACTTCTGGTCCGTGGGAACCTTCCCTGCACAGGCAGGCGGTATGGGACAGTTGATCGATACAAAGCATCCGATCTTTGAGGATTTCCCAACCGAGCCTCACACAAACTGGCAGTGGTGGGCAATGGCTTCTCAGAGAGCCTTGATCCTTCCGGAGCCGGTAAAGGCGATCGTTACGGAGATGGACAGCTATGCTTATATGAGACCGATGGCTCAGCTTCTGGAATGTAAGTGTGGAAATGGAAGGCTGATGGTGTCTTCTATGGCACTTCAGGATCTGCAGCAGTATCCGGAGGGGCGGGCTTTGCAGGCAGCTATTTATAAGTATATGGATTCTGAGAAATTTGTGCCGGCGCAGGAGATTGCGGTGGGAGTTATTGCGGGGTTATTTTAATACAGAGGGACGGGGCAAGTGTGCCATGACCGGCCATCCGGTGTTACATTTCCAGCGGTGCAGGAAATCGATGGGTGGTCAGGTTTCTCACTGTAACAATTCAAGCCAGAAAAAGGCCGCTTCTGCGGGGTGTGTGTGCTTTGGTGAGCGCACACCACCCTGCGGAAGCGGCCTTTTCCTGGCTAAGATTATTATCAGCTCGAGCCCGATGCCAACACCATCGATGCCCACCGGATGGCTGGTTGTGGTGAGAGGGAGTGAAAGCCCCCAAAATGTATATTGCAAGATGATGTATCGCTTCGGGAATCAGGTGTGGCGGGGCATATGACAAAGAACCTTTATCCGGTGCCGCAATATGAGCAAATTGGGTGGGGATTTCCTTGATTTTGAAGTGAAAAAGAGTGAAATAGGGTATATGCAAAGAGAATCATGAACTGTGCCGCGAAATTAGAAAAGAGAGAGGCACTGTAGATATGAAAAATTGCATGTGCCCTGTAAGCAACTTGAAGCATGCATATTTTAACAAATATTGATGCTTGGACTGTCTGGAAGAGAAGGTGGCGAGGTATGTCAGAAAAATAAAATCCTATATACCCCGTCCCCTCCCTGTTTCGTTTATTCTTGTACATATTGAACAAAAGAAAATTCAAAAATCTCAATCCAATTGGAAAATAGTCCATCAAATGAAAAGATATAGCATTTTCCTTACGGCAAATTGTGTATATACTAATCTTACAGAAACAAACAAAGGGCCCTTGAAAGTTAAGATTGAAAGAACGATATGTGGTGTGAAACGTGAAATTGAAAATGTAAGAATCAGAAAAACGCAGATAATTGCAAGAAAAAGCAAGAAATGCAAGGAACAAAGCACATATGGACACAGGAAATGAAAGGAGCAGTTTATGAAGAAGAAAGTATTAGCTTTATTTTTGGCTACAGTTATGGTAGTACCAACACTCAGTGCATGTGGAGGATCAAGCGATTCTGGTGCAGCAAAGAGCGATACAGCAACGGAAGAAAGTACATCAGATGACGCAGCAGCAGCTACCGATGATGCAGCTGCAGAAGATGCAGAGGCATCCGGAAGTGACGAAGAAGTCACCCTGACAATCTGGGACTGGGATGAAGCACATCTTACTCATATGACAGAGTGGTATCATGAGAAACATCCAAATGTAAACTTTGAGACTCTGGTCGTATCTACAGCGGATTACTTCCAGAAACTTCAGAGTGCAGTAGCCAGCGGAAGCGGCGTACCGGATATCATCTTAAGTGAGATGGGATACAGAGGAAAAGTATTTGATCTGGGCATTCTTGAGGATCTTTACCAGGCACCATACAATGTACAGCCAGATGATATGTTTGATTTCGCAAACAAATTAGGAGCAGGACCGGACGGACAGCTTTATGGTGTAGAGCAGCAGATTTGTCCATCAGGATTTGCTTACAGAAGAGATCTTGCAAAAGAATATCTTGGAACAGACGATCCGGATGAGATCGCAGATATGATCTCTGATTGGGATAAATTATACGATATAGGAAAACAGGTAGTGGAAAAGAGCGGCGGAAAAGTTACTGTACTTCCGGGAACGACCGTCCTTCTGAACGGAATCCTGATCAACCAGGATGTAAGTGATTATATCGATGGCGACACGATCGATCTTACAACACGTTATAAAAACGTACTTGATATCGCAGCAAAATTCAACCAGGCTGGAATCCTTGGAAAACAGGAAGACAGTACACCAGCCCTTAATAATAGTTATGCGGCCGGCGAAGTACTCTTCTATCCATGTGCTCCATGGAGTTTGAAGTGGGGAATCGGAAGCAACGATCCTGAGGGATCAGGTAACTGGGGACTTACAAAAGCACCTGGTGATGGATTTACATATGGCGGAACATCTGTAAGTATCTATTCAGGAAGTGAAAATAAAGAAGCAGCTTGGGAGTATATTCAGGATGTTTACTGTACTGGAGATGGAGTAAAAGAAGCTTACGAGCAGTTCGGATTTATGACAGGATTCAAGGCTCCATACGAAGGAACAGATTCTTACTTCTTAACTGAGGATGGTCAGTATGATGAATTCTTTGGTGGACAGAAACTGGCAGACTACTTCATCAATACGATTGCTATTACAACAGAGGGGCAGATTCAGACAAAGAACGAGGCAAATGTAAGGTCTGCGCTGAGCAGTGTCGCAACACAAATGACTGGTAATCCAGATATGACTGCGGATGAAGCACTTGAGGCTTTGAAAACAGAAACACAGACACTGATTCCTGGAGCAACATTAAAATAGTATGAGATGAAAAAGATAAAAGCTGCCGCACAATGGCAGCTTTTACTTTTAAAACGTATCAAATATTGAATGAAAAAGGAGAAAAAAGATGAGTACAAAGAAAAAAAGCGCACTTCGTAAGGTAAACAAGTGGCCGTATCTTTTCTGCCTTCCATTTCTGGCTGCGTACTTTATGTTCAGTCTGTTTCCAATGCTATACTCCCTGCAGTTGAGTTTCTTTGACTGGAATGGAATCAGCGATAAGGTATTCATAGGTGTACAAAATTACGTTAACTTATTTACAAAAGATCCGTTGTTTTTAAAATCTCTTGGAAATACAGTCATATTGATGGCATTTTCCACACCGATCACTGTATTTTTAGGATTGGGAGTTGCTTACCTGCTTTTTGATATTGGAAGAGGAAAAAGACTTTATCAGACCGTTAACTTCTTCCCATATATCACAACACCAGTAGCTATCGGCTTCATATTCTCTTATCTGTTTGACTGGCAGTCAGGATATATCAATAAGATATTGACTGGAACAGGGATACTCGATGAGCCATTCTTCTGGCTGGGAAGTGAGATCGCATCAAAAGTCATCATCGTTATCATGGTCGTATGGCGTTATCTGGGCTATTATATGACGATTTATCTGGCAGCTATGACTTCCATGCCGGCAGAAGTATATGAGGCAGCAGCAGTGGATGGAGCCAGCAGATTCAAGATATTTACAAAGATCACGATCCCTATGCTCAGCGGAACCACTCGTTTCCTGATCATAACATCACTGATCGGCGGCCTGCAGATGTTTGAAGAGCCGAAGCTTTTATTCAGCGGCTGGGCAGCACTTGGAAATGGACAGACAGGCGGCCCGGGCAATACGGCACTGACTGTTGTATGGAAGTTCTACAACGATGCATTTAATCTGGACTCACGGCTCGGCTATGGTTCAGCTATCGCTTATACGTTATTTATTATTATTATGATATTCTCAATCATAGGATTCAAGATCAGTAATGGAAGGGGTGGAAAAAATGAGTAAAAAATCAAGAAAAAATATTAATGCAGCAGTAAAACAGATTTTTCTCATTCTCATGACGATCGTAATGTTTTTCCCTCTCTATATCGTATTTATCATGGGCACTTATTACAGTGAAGATATCTTCAAAGGACTTCCGGTCCTGCCGGGAAATTACCTTCTGGAAAATATTAAGATGGTGATTTCTAAAGGCTATTTCAAAGCATACTTTAATTCGATCACAGTATCCGTTGCGTCTGTAATTATCAGTGTACTTATTTCCTGTCTGATCGGATTTGCATTGGCAAAATACAAATTCAAAGGAAAAAAACTTATCTTTGCTTTCATCATGGCGATCATGATGATACCTGGTCAGATTTCTATGATCGGATACATGCTCGAGATGAGAAAACTGGGTCTTTTGACTACATTGTTACCTCTTATTTTCACATGGGCTGCACATCCGCTGGGAGCATTTTTGATGATGCAGTTTATCAGTGACGGTGTGCCGGACGAACTGCTGGAGTCGGGAAGACTGGATGGATGTTCGGAGCCTGGGATCTTCTTTAAGATTGTCGTTCCGTGCGTAAAACCCGGTATCCTGACACTGGCTACACTGGTATTTTTATGGTCCTGGAACAACTATATCCTGCCGGTAATCTTGATCAATAAACAGGAATTATTTACGATTCCGTTGATGGTAAATAACCTTTCGAATTCATTCCGAAGCGATTATGGAGCAATCATGTGTGCATTGGCATTTTCTGTACTGCCGATGATCGTTATCTTCAGTTTATGTTCTAAGACATTTATCAAAGGTATTGCTGCCGGAGCAGTAAAAGGGTGATTTTGCTGAAAATATCCATTGGGGGGATATAACAGCAAAAGCCAAATCAAAAAGGAGAAGATTATGGGAGAAAAAAACCGCCGATTATTTTTAAATGAAAATCATGAATTGTATCTGGTCGAAGAAAATATTCCGGAACCGAAGGAACATGAGGTACTTATCCGCATCGAGGCAAATGGCATCTGCGGGTCGGACGTGCATTTCTTTCATGAGGGAAGGCTTGGCAATTTTGTTGTAGACAGACCTTACGTTCCCGGTCATGAAGCCAGTGGAACTGTAGTGAAAAATGGTCCGGCAGCCGGTATCTTTAAGGAAGGTGACCGTGTGGTCATCGAGCCGGGGATTCCCTGTGGACACTGTAAGATGTGCAAGGAAGGACGGTATAATCTATGCCCGGATGTGGTATTTTTATCAGCACCTCCGATCGATGGAACGTTCTGTGATTATGTCTGCGTCAATGAGCACTTTTTGTTCTCGATTCCAGATCATCTTTCCTTTGAAGATGCTGCACTTGCGGAACCGGCTGCGGTGGCTATCCATGCAGTACAGCGGGCGAACTTTCGCCTGGGAGCAACGGGTGTTATCGTAGGAGCAGGTCCCATCGGGCTATTGGCCCTGCAGGCATTTAAAGCAGCAGGAGGAGGCCGGGCGATATGTATCGATATTATTGACAGCCGTCTCGAGAAGGCAAAAAAAGTTGGTGCGGATGAAGTGATCAATTCGATGACTTATCAGGGGGAACTAAAGGATCTTGGCGATGTGGTATTTGAGACAGCAGGGAATAAGAAGACGACGGCTCAGCTATTTACTCTGGCAAAGCCAGGCGGCTGTGTGGTCCAGGTGGGGTGGCCAAACGGCAATGTGGTGGAGATGAACATCGCGGACATGATGGACAAAGAACTTGATTATAAAAGCGTAAACCGTTATGCGAACGTATTTGGCACTGCAGTTACCTGGCTTAGTGACGGAAGGATCCATGCGAAGGAAATGATCACTCAGAGATTTTCTTTGGATCAGGCGAAGGAAGCTTTTGAATGGGCATTAAACCATCCGCAGGAGACAATTAAAGTGATAGTGAAAAATTAGTGTGGTTTGGAAAATGACCAAATAGGGAGGCATTATACAATATGGCACTTGAAAGAAGTTATCTTGAAAAATGGACGTTTGCTCTTGGAGAAGAGATGGAATGTCTTGCAAAGGGCAGAGAGGTTGTCCTGCCACACACCTGGAATATCGAAGCGGGAACAGAAGATTATGCCGGATATGGATGGTATGCATATGATCTGCATCCGGAAGCATCCTGGGAAGGGAAAATCGTTGAGGTTTATTTTCATGCGGTATATCATGATGCAGTCGTTTATTTGAATGGGGAGGAAATTTTTACTCATGAAAATTCAGGCTATACACCATTTACCGTATCTTTGACAGGAAAGCTGGCATTTGGCAGAAAAAATATCCTGGTAGTAAGAGCGGACAATCGGTATTCCGATACGATGCTTCCGGTCAGAAGAAGTTTTGATTGGGCAAATGACGGTGGGATGATCCGTCCGGCAGAACTTATGATATATGGAAACAGCAAGCTGGAAAATCTGAAAATAACAGCAAAGCCTGTGATCGTGACAGAAGACGAGAGACAGGATGATGGCAGTGCAGTATTTGGATTTTCAGCGATGGTGGCCGGAGATCATACAGAAGCATCACGTGTGGCATGGGAAGTGTCCGGTTTACATAATGCGGTAGCGGCATCAGGGGAAACAACATGTGAGGATGGTCAGGTAAAAATTCCGGGACAGATCCTTGAAAATATTTCTTTCTGGCATTTTGATGCTCCGAATCTGTATACGCTGAAACTGCAGCTTAAAAACAACGGCATACTGGATGATCAGCAGGAGATTACCTTTGGATTCCGGGATTTCCATGTAAAGGGACCTTCTTTCTATCTGAATGGGGAGAAAGTCAGAGTTTGTGGTACAGAGTGGATGCCGGGATCTGATCCTGACTTTGGTTCGGCAGAGACGAAGGAGCAGCTGGAAAAGATGCTTACGATCCTAAGAAACTCCAATTGTGTATTTACCAGATTCCACTGGCAGCAGGATGACTGGGTATATGACTGGTGCGACCGCCATGGAATGCTGGTCCAGGAAGAAGTTCCTTTCTGGGGCAAGGATCCGGAAAAGGCAGAACCACAGCAGTTGAAGATATTCAAAGAACAGATCCAGGAAATGGTCAAAGAACATGGAAATCACCCGTCCATCGTAATGTGGGGTGTGGGAAATGAACTTGACGGACAGGGAGAAGTGACGACCCAGTATGTAAAGGATGCAGTTCATTTTGCCCATGAACTTGATAAAAATCGTCCGGCTAACTATGTATCCAATTCCTGTTTTAACAATCCAGCCGTGGATGCTGCAACAGACGGTGATGTGATGATGATCAATGATTATATCGGGACCTGGCATGGTGATCTGGGACAGTATAAGATGTGGGATTGGATCACAAAACTAAATCCTGACAGAGCAATGGTACCGTCAGAATTTGGACTTTGCGAGCCGGCATTTGATGGAGGAGATACCAGAAGGATCGAAGTATTTAAGGAAAAAATGGAATGCTATCGCAAGTATCCAAATATCGCCGGAACGATTAATTTTTGCCTGAATGATTATCGCACGCAGATGGGTGAAGACGGGGAAGGAAAACTAAAAAAACGTGTACATGGTTCAACGGATCTTTGCGGAGTGCCAAAACCTTCCTATTGGGTGGTACGTGATGAGTGTGCTCCGGTGACGATCGAAGAGGCGGATGGAAAACTTGCTGTTTCCTGTCGCGATACCCTTCCAAGCTATACGGTCAAAGGCTATATGCTGGAAGTGAAAGGCGAAGGAGAAACATCAAAGACACAGATTCCAGTACTGAAACCAGGGGAAAAATGGCTTACGGATATTGAAACGAAAGCTGGTGCACAGACAGTCTCCGTATATACGGGAGAGATACTTGTTCTCCAGAAAGAAATATAAAAAGTTCTGACAGTAGGGTGAGCTGATTGTTGGAAACAAAAGAAGGCGGTTCCGCAGACTGTATCAGTTTTCGGAATCGTCTTTTTGCATATGAGAAATAGATATAGCAGCAGCTATGCCTTAAAATAAGTATTATTGGAGTTAATGGACAGTAGAGAAGAATGTAGTATACAGGGGGAAGGCAAAATGAAAAATATGATGACGGCAGTTCAGGACACATGGGATGGAGAAGAAGCAGTCATATTGGAAAATAACAGGCTTAGGGTGGTAGTTCTTCCGGATCCAGGGGCAAAGCTGGTTTCTGTTTATCAAAAGGAGCAGAAGTTTGAGCTGGCAGCACAGCCGACCCGAAAAAAAGGAATATTAGATCGAAAATGTCCCTCCTTTGCAGAGTATGATCCATCAGGAATGGATGATGCATTTCCCAATATCAACCCGGAGGATATAAAGGTTGGAAATACAATCCGAAACTATCCGGATCATGGAGAAATTTGGAGCAGCCCGTTTTCCTATAAGATTTTCCCGGAAAAAGTTCAGTTTCTATATCGAAGCAGTTTATTTGAGTATATTTATCAAAAAGAAATTTCACTGGATGAGGATTCTGTGATAATAAACTACCATATAGAAAAGGAATCGGGGGAATCGTTGCCCTGTATCTGGACATTTCATGGACTTTTGCGTTATGAAGAGAACATGGAAATCTTTTATGATGATTTCGCTCAGAAGTTTATGAATGTTTTTGAAAATAATATTCTGGGAAATGTTGGAACGAAATATACGGTGAAAGACAGCCGATATGATTTTGGTCATGTCCCGGCTGCGGATACAAAGAGTATGGTGAAATATTATGTGGATGGTGAGATGCGATCGGGCTTTTGCGGCGTTCGTTATCCATCACAGAATATCCAGGCATCACTGACCTATGACGCCAGGATACTTCCGTATCTTGGGGTGTGGATCACAGCAGGAGGTTTCCTGGGAGATCATAATTGTGCATTGGAGCCGTCCAATGGGTATTACGATAGTATATCCTGCGCGAAGGAAAATAAAAAACTATATGAACTTGAAGTGGGAAAGCCATTAGACTTTTCAATACGAATAAAGATAGAAAAAATGGAGAAATCAAAGAAATAGAAAATGAATAAAAGGAGGGGACGCCATCCAATGTCGCGCTTCCAGCGATTCCCCTACACCGCTGGAAGCGCGACACCGGGGCGTACTTGAACAGGTGTGGCGGGGCATATGACAAAGAATCTTTATCTAGTGCCGTGACATGAGCAAATTGGGTGGAGATTTCCTTGATTTTAAAGTGAAAAAGAGTGAAATAGGGTATATGCAAAGAGAATCATGGACTGTGCCGCGAATTTGGAAAAGGCGAGGCACTGTAGATATGAAAATTTGCATTTGCCCTGTAAGCAACTTGAAGCATGCGTATTTTGACAAATATTGATGCTCGGACTGCCTGAAAGAGAAGGTGATGAGGTATGTCAGGAAAATGAAATTCTATATGCCTCACAGATATCATTAGCGAATTGACATTTCGCCACACTATTTAACTCAACGAGCAGCCAAGCCATCAACAAGCGATCTTCCGGTACCAACCAACAGCCCTCCCCACAAAACTTCCGGTGCACTTGCCCCATCTCCCTGTTACAAAAAGTGTTTGAGCTAAAGTCAGGTTTATCCTTTATAATGATACTTGCCCAAAATATAAACCCGATAAAAATGTAAGGAAGGCGAGTATGAGAGACTTTTTTAAGAAACACAAGATTCTGAGATTTTTATGTGTGATCCTGGGAATAGTGATCATATTAGTGCTGGCAGTAGCATTGTTTTTAATGTTATGGCCGGCTTTTGGAGGGAGTGCTTCATCCGGGGACAAGGAGGAATACGCCAAACGTGCGGAGAATTATGTGGATGGCGTATTTTATAATGAAGAAGAATATAAGGTCATGAATCCTTCTGGGGTAGAGGATACCCACGTGATATCAACGAAAGATACAAAGCCAGAGTCTGTACTTCCAACAGCAGAGCCAGAGTGGGACAGTAAACCGGCTTTAGATGAGATCAGTGTAACATGGCTAGGACATTCTACGTTATTGATCCAAATGCATGGCTTGAATATACTTGTAGATCCCATATTCAGCGATATTACTTCACCAGTGTCATTTGTGGGAGCAAAAAGATTTTCTCCTATGGAATTCGAGATAGAAGATCTGCCTCAGATTGATATCGTGTTATTTTCCCATGACCATTATGATCATTTGGATTATGAAACAGTACAGAAACTGGACAGCAAAGTGGAGAGTTATGTGGTGCCGCTTGGTGTTGAGAATCATCTGGAACGGTGGAAGGTAGACAGCAGCAAGATTCAGAATATGGCATGGTGGGAAGAGATTGAGGTGGATGGTCTTACGATAGGATGTGCTCCTGCCCGCCATGGGTCAGGAAGAGGCCTGTCAGATCAGTTCACCACGCTGTGGGCGTCCTGGATACTTAAGGATGAGTATCACCAGGTGTATGAAAGCGGTGATACAGGGTACGGCGGACATTTTGAGGAAATCCATGATAAGTATGGAGATTTTGATCTTGTACTGATGGATGGTGCTCAGTTTGACATGCAGTGGCCGGATGTACATATGTTCCCGGAGCAGTCGATAGAGGCAGTTAAGACTTTGGGGGCCAAGACAGCCATGCCGATCCACTGGGGAGCCTTTGCACTGGCAAACCATGCATGGGACGATCCGCCAGAACGTTTTGTGACAGCTGGTGAAGCAGAAGGGCTGCAAGTGATCACGCCGATGATCGGGGAAACCATGGAACTTGAAAATGCAACGGATTACATGGAGAGATGGTGGCGGGACATTTCATAAGGAAACTATGTTACAGTAAAATAATTTATTGGGAGACACCTTCGGTATGTATGCTGAGGCGTACTTGAATTTATATATTTTCTGTGCTACAATGGCATTCCAAAACCCTTACAGGGCGTGGACTTTTTTTAGATTTAATTCTAACTTTTCGCCACATAATTACAATACTTGTAGTTATGTGGTTTTTTTGTGCAAAAAAATCTTGGGGAGCTGCACTGTGATAACCATCTTTCTGCAAGAAATAGGAGGATTTACATGAATCAAACAGTAATGAAAGAAAAAGCAATATTGCCGTTGGTGCTGTCGATGTCACTGCCCATGGTACTGTCTATGATGGTGAATGCACTGTATAATATTGTCGACAGTTATTTTGTGGCGAGGATCAGTGAGGATGCGATGACTGCATTATCTCTGGTGTTTCCGCTGCAGAATCTGATGGGGGCAGTGGCTATCGGCTTCGGTATAGGTATCAATGCAGTGATATCATTTTATCTGGGAGCTAAAAAAGAGGAAAAAGTTAATGAGGCAGCAACAAATGGAATGGTACTCAGCGGGATCCACGGTTTAGTCCTGATGGTCCTATGTATCGTGATCATGCCGACGTTTCTGAGCCTTTTTACGAAAGAAGCCATGGTCATAGAGTATGGGATAAGGTATTCGGGGATTATTTTTTCCTTTTCGGCAATTGTAGGCGTTCAGCTGTCATTTGAGAAGATTTTTCAGGCGGTAGGCCGTATGATGACTTCTATGATTGCTATGCTTGTGGGATGCATACTTAATATCATATTGGATCCTATATTGATCTTCGGGTGGGGATTTGTTCCGGCTTTGGGCATCGAAGGGGCTGCGATTGCTACTGTCACAGGGCAGTTAGTGACACTTATCGTCTATCTTGTCCTTTTCATAAAAAAACCGATCCCAGTTAAGATACAGAGAAAATATCTCACCTGGAATAAGCAGATTTGTAAAAAAATATATGCTGTCGGGATTCCGGCGACTCTGAATATGGCACTCACATCGATTCTGGTGACTGCATTGAATGCGATCCTTGCGGCGTTTTCCACCAGTTACGTGCTGGTGCTCGGGGCATACTATAAACTGCAGACATTTCTTTATCTCTCTGCAAATGGTATCGTTCAGGGAATCAGACCATTAGTCGGGTACAATTATGGTGCCGGAGAGAATAAGCGAGTAATGAAAATCTACTGGACATCTCTGGGAATGACCGCTGTGATCATGGCAGTTGGAACCATTTTGTGTATGGCAATACCGGACCGTCTGATCGGACTTTTTACAGACAACGGAGAAACGATCATGATAGGGGCAGACGCACTTAGGATCATCAGCATAGGATTTGTCGTGTCTACAATATCGGTGATCACTTCCGGAGCTTTGGAAGGACTGGGCAAGGGAATGCCGTCTCTGGTGATTTCTTTGATGCGGTATATTGTTGTTATCCTTCCTGCGGCATTTATCCTGAGCCGCTTTTGGGGAGCGGCTGGAGTATGGCATGCTTTCTGGATCACGGAGGTGATAAGTGCAGTGGTATCGTGGATATTGTTTCGCCGTTCGTTATCTCACGAAGCGCAGAGGGAGCAGTAGCATTGTGGATACTGTTTCACCAGCAGCAGTTTATGTTAAATTACTTATGATTAGCAAACAAAGAGTTAACACAAGTTTTAATGTATTGTGCATGTGATTTAATCAAACAATCCTAAAATAAACGCAGTCTTATTGAAAAGATGAAGACAAATGATTTATTTTAAGGAGGACAATTATGAAGAAAAAGAGAATCCAGGTAATGGCATGGATGCTCGCAGCAACTATGTTTTGCTCACAGAATGTTGCAGCAGCAGTACCGACAGAAGAGACGGGGATTGTAGAGAGTAACGTTCAGAATACCCAATCGGAGAATCCATCTGTGACGGTAACAGATTCGAATGCAACAGATCCAACAGTAACAGATGCAGCAACAACAGATCCAACAGCAACAGATTCGAATGCAACAGATCCAACAGTAACAGATGCAGCAACGACAGATCCAACAGTAACGGATCCAACAACGACGGATCCAACAGCAACAGATCCAGCAGCAACGAATAAAAAAGCAGATGTCACAGCCAATCAGCAGGGAACATTACAGGGAAGCCAGGCCAATGCATCTGTTGGATCAGATATACAGGTCATGTCCGAAACTGAACCGGTAATAGGAGACACTGTAGTAGAACAGAATATTACCTATGCGATTTCAAAAGTTGCAGTCAATACAACACATGGACAGGTAACAGTAAAAGATGGTAAAACTGCTTCCGGCAGC
The DNA here is from genome assembly GCA_009929525.1 of Clostridia bacterium. Lineage (GTDB taxonomy): Bacteria > Bacillota > Clostridia > Lachnospirales > Lachnospiraceae > Oliverpabstia. Next base: position 28,354 of record SAAH01000015.1, read on the forward strand.
GTAGTTATCCCAAAAACAATAACTATTGCCGATCGAACATATGATGTTTTGTCTATAGATAATTATGCATTTCAGGATAATACAGAATTGGAGTCCATTGATTTTTCAGCAACAGCTATCAAATCCATCGGAAACATGAGCTTTTCAGGATGTACAAAGTTATCTGCTGTATTGCCTACCCAGGGGATCGTTTATTTGGCGATCAATCAGAATGCTTTTAAAGACTGTACCTCACTGAAAGAGATTTCATTTAATTATGTACAGATATTAAAATCAGCATTCATGGGATCAGCAATCGAAAAGATTACTATAATGAAGCCAATCGGGCTTAGAAGCAATGCATTTAGTGCAATGAAAGATGGTTTTAAACTGGTCTGCCCAAATGAACTGGGAACCAGTGCTATTGATGCATCTGTATTCGGTACTACGAAAAATGTAACACTTGTGGTTCCAAATGAGACGACGAAGACCGCTATGGAAACAAAATTTGGAACGAAGATCACGGTAGAACTTATGCATGAAGAAGAGGGAGACGTTCTTTTGACATCAGCGGACGGAACCATCACACCATGTAAAGATCTGCAGGCAGCATTTGAAGCGATCAACAATTCAGATGCGAATGCTACATTTGAACTGACCATTAGAAATGGTGTAAGCAGTATCGTATGGCCGGAAGGAATCATGCCAGCCAGGGAAACAACTGTAGATTTTGGCGGATGCGGAAACGTTACTCTTCCAACAAATATGACGCTGCAGGCTCCTTTGACAATACAAAATGTTACCAATTTTTCATCTGAGACATTGTGTAACCTTACAGCAGGAGATCATGCTTTTCAGATGATCAAGGGCGGAAGCTACGGATTTGCAAGTATAAGTGGAAATAATCTTTCTTTCTCAGACAGACTGCCGGGAAGTGCAGCTTTAACTGCAGCCTGCAAAATCACAGGTACAGGAACAAATCCACAGATTGCATTTCATAATATAGGAAGCAGCAATTATATATATGGTCTGCCTGACATGGAGAATTTTACTGATCTTGTCTTAGAAGATTCTTTTATGAATGTGGAAGCAGGTACAAGTCTTAAAAACATCAGCATGACAGATAGTGGAATGACTGTTCAGGGAGATATGGTCATTGATACATTACAGGGATCAGGTAATGTGAGTTTTGGAGAAGAATCCTCTCTTACTGTAACTGCTTCAGCAGAAGGAAACTTCAAATTAGCACAGATCAATGGAAAAACAGATGATGTACCGGTCCAGATGCCAAAGAACAGCAGCGCAGCATTAACCGACAAAGATGGAAATCCTATTTTGATGGTAGCTACTGTATCCGGAGGAAATCTGAATGGACAGAGTTATGCTTCCTTGAGAGAAGCAGCAAATGCTATCACAAAAGACGGTGGGGCAGCATCAACAACTTACACCATTTCTTTAAATGCTGACGCAGAGTTAGTAGAAAATGTAACGCTGGCAGATGCCAAGCTGATCATCAATGGAAATGGAAAGACACTCAGCGCAGCAGCGGGAGTAACAGAGATCAGAGTACCAGGTAACTGTTTATGGCAGAATATTAATTTCGCACTTGAGGGGATCAATATCCACTACACACCGAATACAGACAGGTCACGTGTGATTGAACTTGCCTCCACAGTTACAGGAAAGCTTGGTGGTTTACTGGATGATTCCGGATTCCATTATCTTGATTTTAAGATTGGCGGAACAGGCATAGAAGTTGGAAAAGTTACCGGCACAAAGGATTATACAGGAACGTGTGTAACGGATTTATTTTTGGAGGGATATGGTACTGCAGAAAATCCGGTCAGCCTTAAAGGAAAAGTGGAAAATATAGGTGGATTATCACTTTCAAACTGCTATATTACAGCAGCAGGTGATTGTTCTTACCTTGGAACAGTACGTACACCGAGGAGAACAACAAAAGGTAAGCTGATCATAACAGATGATACAGCACTTCATACAATGTCCTTGTCAACTGGAACTGCTTTCGATATTGAGATTCCGGGCGATAAAACATTGACATTGGATGATACCACTCCTATAAGCAGCAGCAAAATACCTCTTACCATAACAGGAGAAGTAAAAGATGGACAAGTTGTTGTTCAGGTCGATCGCTCAAGACCGGCAGATATGTTTTTCCTGAAAGAGGCACCCGAAGATACGATTTTGCAGTATAATGATGAGAATTATACCTATGTACTCCACAAACATAATTATGAATACAAGTCAGATGAAACCACACATTGGACAGAATGCAGCTGTGGATTAAAAGGTGAAGCAGAGGCTCATATCGGCGGCACAGCAAACTGTAAGGATCCGGCAGTGTGTGAAACATGTGGAGCATTTTATGGAGAAGTCGATCCTGAAAATCATACCGGTGAGACAGAAATCCGTGGACGGGTAGAAGCCACAACGTTAAAAGAGGGATATACAGGGGATACCTATTGCCTTGGATGCGGTGAAAAATTAAAAGAAGGTTCTGTGATCGCGAAGAAGGAAATAGAAGCCCCGGAAGGAAAATGGCTCAAAAACAATACTGGATGGTGGTATCAAAATAAGGATGGTTCATGGCCTGCAAATGAATGGCAGGAGATAGAAGGCTCATGGTATCATTTTAACAGTCGTGGATATATGCAGACTGGCTGGTTACAAATCGGAGGTAAATGGTATTATTTGAATCAGTCTGGAAGCATGCAGATCGGTTGGCAGAAAATCAGTGGAAAATGGTACTATTTCAGCAATTCCTACAGTGATGGATCTATGAAAACAGGATGGCAGAAAATAGGTACAAACTGGTACTATCTGAGCGGTTCATCAAATGATGGAGCCATGAAGGTCGGCTGGCAGATGATAGGCGGCAACTGGTATTATCTGAGCGGCTCATCAAATGATGGAGCTATGAAGATCGGCTGGCAGTTAATAGGTGGAAATTGGTATTATCTGAGCAGCTCATACAGCGATGGCTCTATGAAAACAGATTGGCAGCAAATCGACGGAAAATGGTACTATATGGATAAAAAATCCGGCATCATGGCACGAAATCAATGGGTAGGAAAATATCATGTCAATGCCAGTGGTGTTTGGGATGACAGCAGAAAGTAATATGTTATAAAAAGCAGATGCTGCCGCATTAGATAAATATATCTGATGCGGCAGTTTTTTGTATCAGAGAAAAGTGTATCCTGTGATATTGATATTCTTTTAACGATTGTTTCAACCAGGGAGTTGTTTCTGGCGGGCAAATCACGTATAATGATATTAAGCTACAGGCTTTGTGGAATATGGAAATATACGAAAAGAATAGCAAATGAAAAAATAAGAGATAATGATAAAATGGCACAGTAAAACAACACAGAAAAACAGGAGGACAATACATGAAAAATAACATTTGGAAATTGGCAGCAGTAGTGCTTATGATCGCAGCACTGCTTGCAGGATGCGGGAGCAAGAAGGATGGAGAAACAGACGGAAAAGAGAACGGCCAGGGAAACACAGCCACCGGAGAAGAGACTACATCCAAAGAAGACGGTGACGATACAAAGGAGGATGCGAGCCAGGAAACTCCGATGAAAGCAGTATTATTAAAGAATGAATATGGTGAAGTATTTGTAGATCTTGAGCAGGAAAGCCCATTTTTCGGAACGATACCGGATGCAGTTTATGATGAAAAAGACGAACAGATCGGTGAGGCAGATATGAGAAATGGCGATGTGTATCTTGTCTATGGAGATCAGATCATGATGAATTCTTATCCGGGACAGTATCCGGGGATCACGAAGCTGGTAAGACAGGAAGAGGCTAATGAAGAATATATAGAAAAATATGCAGGATATCTGGCACAGTTTTGCCCGGAACCGGATACCACCACGCCGCCTGAGCTTTCCATAGAGTACAGCCAGCCGGATGCGTTGGTTTCCGCATCGATCACTCGCGGCGGTTATCAGTGGCAGACGATGTCAGAGGATGGGGAAGCACAGAGCGAGATCGCAGACAGTGCCCATGTACTTGACTGGGGTGAGGATATGATTGATATTACTCTTGCAGATGAGACAAAATTGGCGATGCATTTTACCTATGAACCACAGAGCGTAGAAGTGATAAGCTGGCCGGTTGGAGAACGCCGTTCGGAAGAAAGTACATCGGAATATCCTGAAGGAGAAGCAGTAAAAGTGGAGCAGGGCGAGGAAGGTTTTTCTTTTAATGGAGAGGCCGGACGAGTATATCAGGTTACGGGAACATGGACCGAAGGAACTGTGACTTATGGATTCTATACAGAGGCAATAGAATAAAGGTTTACGAAGAAAAAAGTTGTGTGTAAAGCGGCAGCCTATTGGAGAATAGGCTGCTGTTCTAATGGGGCAAGAGCGGTGATCCTCAAAAAAGAGAGCTGATAAAGAATAGGGTGAGCATACAAATGGATAAAAAACAACTGGAGACATACATAAACGGAAAATACAACATAAAACCGGATTACATGTGGGCAGATGCTCCAAATCATCAAGTCTATAGAAATAAAACCAATCGCAAATGGTTTGCACTTGTAATGGACATTCCAAGATGTAAATTAGGACTTGAAGGCGATGAAAATATCGATGTATTGGATATCAAATGTGAAAAAGACATGGTATTTTCCCTGCTTGATACAGAGGGGTATTTTCCAGCTTATCATATGAATAAAGCAAACTGGATAACTGTTATTCTGGGTGGGAGTTTATCAGATGATATTATTAAAAGTTTGTTGGATATGAGTTATGGGTTGGTGGAAAACAAGAAAAAATAGTATACAGGAGAGAATAAAACATGAATTTTTTATTTGTAGGTTTGGGCGGAGCGCTGGGGGCGATGCTCCGATATGCGATCAGTCTGATCCCATATAAGGGAGATTTCCCCATACTAACGCTGATAACGAATTTTTTGGGCGCAGTGATGATAGGTTTTATCGCAGGATATGCGGCGAAGAAAAATGTACCGTCTCAGGCGGTTCTATTTCTAAAGACGGGCCTGTGTGGAGGATTTACAACATTTTCCACGTTTTCTTTGGAGGCATATCTTCTGTTTGAGAATGGAAAGATTTTGGTCGGAGGAATCTATGCAGTGCTCAGCGTGGTGCTCTGCCTGTGTGGGATTCTGGGTGGAATGCTCTTGGTTGAGCTGGCGGCAAAGTGATGGAGAGCGTATTTTATCAAAATGCAAATAAAGGGGTAGGAAAATGAAAAAGAAAATAATGCTGGGAGCTTTTCTGGTGATATCGCTCATGTGTACAGCATGCAGCGGAAATGCGAAAAGTACGGTGGTGTCTGAAACAGTGGCAACGGAAAAACCGTCAAGTGATCAGGAAAAAACAAATAAAAAGGAAGAATCAGACCAGCAAAAACCAGATAAAAAAGGGAATGCCAAAGAACCTGAAATGGATGATCAGCCGGAAGCACAGTTAGAATTGAATGATATGAGTTCCTATGAAGAGGACTTGAACGAAGAAATAGAGTGGAATGAAGAAAAGCTAGGGGAATCTGCATCATGGATAGAAAGTGCACAGGCGATAACAGAGACAGATTATGCGTGGGTATCAGAAGCTAAGGATGTACTTATTCAGTATTTTGCGGATACTTATCAGCAGGATATTTCCGGAAAAGTTAATGCCATAGAAACTTATGCTGCGGACATGGATGAAGTGCTTTATGGTTTTAGTGATGGAACCGGAAAGGTGTATTTTAATAGAAATGATATAGAAAGTGATGATATGTTTCATGTATGTATCCATGAGATGATACATGCGTTAGGTATTGATTTCTATGAAGATAAAAGCGGGCTTATGAGCAATGCTTTTTTTGAAGGATACACAGAAAAACTGACAGAAATCATCCTGACGAAATATGGGTATCCTTATGAGGAGGTCTCTTCTTATGGAGATTTGACTACATATGCACAGACCATATTAGAGTGTGATGAAAGCTTATTGACGGATATTGTAATTGAGGAAAAGTATGATATTGCCGGCCGGATCGATCGCATTTTGGGTGAGGGAGCAGGAGAAAACTTACTCAAGGCAGAGATGCTGATCGCGATAGGTGTGGAAGCACCGGAGATCGGAGAGAACTGTAACACGATAATCAGCGCGTATAAAGAAGCATTATCAAGTACACTGGCGGATGATGTTGATAAGTGATATTGGAAGATGAGACTAACAAGTGTATGAAAGGACACGAGAGAAAATGAATGAGACATATAACAATCTGGAAAACGGGCCGGGCGGAGTTGGGACATCGGAGTGCTTCATACTATGCCTTATATTGGGAGGGCTTGGTCTTACGTTATCCTTTGTGTCTTTGTACTACATGGTCAACATAATGACAAGCACTCAGCTGCTCGATGGTGAGATCGTTAAAGTGGACAGTACGTGGATCAGCCAGAATATTTTAGGACTGCTGGCGCAGATTCTTTTTTCTTCTATTGCTATTTATGCTGGCGTGACAGGTGAGGCAATAGTCAGAAATAAAAGACTTATCTGCATTGGCATGCTCGCAGTTTTGGCAAAAGTGCTCTTGGACTTTTCTATTATTGTTCTAACTGCTGATACAGTTACTGATCAGGATAATATTATGCCGGTATCACTTTATATTGGATTGAGCATATTTGTGGTTATCAGGGAGGCTCTTCCTGCTGCGGCAGCGGTATCCTTCATGAACAAAAAACGCACAGCAACTCGTGTATTCGCAGTATTTACTATGGTAAGTTATTTTGCATATATCGTACCATATATTACGATGTTTGTTACTGAAAGAGAAACGTTTGATCTGATCAGGATATTTTATATTGCGGCAGCTGGTATTGCTGTTTTTTGTATTGACAATGGTGGGGTGTTCTTCGGTACTTGGAGCCTGTACCTTTGTGCTGGAAGATATCTGCCCCGCCGGAGGACTCTGGATAATGATGTGGATCTGCAGCTTCGCCGGTATAATGAGGACGCAGACAAGGAGCGGTATGTGTATGGCGAGGATATGGATGCAGATAAGGAACAGTATATGTATGGTGAGGATATGGATGCGGATAAGGAACAGCATATGTATGGCGAGGATATGGATGCAGATAAGGAACAGTATATGTATGGTGAGGATATGGATGCGAATAAGGAACAGTATATGTATGGCGAGGATATGGATGCGGATAAGGAACAGTATATGTATGGTGAGGATATGGATGCGGATAAGGAACAGTATATGTATGGTGAGGATATGGATGCGGACAGGGAACGCTATATATACGGTGAGAATGTGAGTGGAGGCAGAGAACGTTACACAAATGATGAGGATATGAAGTAGAGAAGGCAGCAGATGGCAATCAAACAAACTACTCTTGTGGCATATAGGAAGTTTTAGCTGTAATATGCCTCACTGCGGCTTAGATTCAGGGAAAATATGCTTATCATAAACCACATGGGGACTAAAGAAGGCACATAGAAAATAATCCGGCAGCTATGCCACGACATCTGTTGGGATTCGAGGCAGGATAGTGAATTTTTCTGCATATACCTCGTGAGCATGCAAAAGCCGGCTTTTGGCGGGTAAAAACTCTTCTTATTGTATCTTTTTCTATCTTTATGAGGCATTCTTTTTGCATTTTTCTGTATTTGCCGACAATACGCAGTTCCCGATATACAATCGCTAATATAGTAGAACAATACAGAAACAGGAAGCCGAGGAAAGACGGAATCCATACAGATATAAGATAAACCAGAGGAGAAGCCACGGGAATAGCCACAGGAATAGCCACAGGAATAGCCATAGAAATAGCCACAGGAATAGCCACAGGAAAAGCCCAGAAATATGCCCGGAAATAAAAAACATGGTTGACAAATCCCATCAAAAAGCCTAAAATTGTTTTTATCAAAAGCAAAACCGATGAGAAAGAGGAGTAAACCTTAGAAGATATTTCAGAGAGTGACAGGTGGTGGGATTGTCATATGGATTTTATGGTTGAATGGACTTTCGAGGGCAGCCCGAAATGTAAAGAGTAGGCACTGCCGGGAACCAAACCCGTTATCAATGAGGAACGTATGTTAGTACGTGCGAAAGTGGACGAAATGTCAAATTGAGTGGTACCGCGATAATAAATATTATTACCGTCTCAAGCCTGTGTGCTTGAGGCGGTTTTTGTATTATAGAAATTGTATCCGGCAGACCAAAAGTTTCATCCACCCAAAGAATAATTCGGTCAAGCAGATGAAATAAAACCATACATCAATAAGGAGAGAGAAAATTATGAAGAAGAAAGTATTAGCAATTATCTTAGGAGCAGCATTGATCACATCAATGGCAGGATGCCAAAACAGCGCAGCAGGAACAGAAGCAGACAGCAGTTCCAATGAAGCAGCAGAATCAACCGAAGAAACCGCTTCTGGAGACTCAGCAGAGTCAACAGACACATCAGGAGAATCCTACACCATCGGCATCTCCCAGTTTGCAGAGCATGGATCTCTCGATAACTGCCGCGAAGGATTCTTAGAAGGACTGAAAGAAGAAGGTATCGAAGAAGGAAAGAATCTGACAGTTAAAGTGAATAATGCAGATGCAGATATGTCCATCGCAGCACAGATTTCTCAGAGCTTTGTCACTGACAAGGTAGACCTGATCTGTGCGATCGCTACACCAAGTGCACAGGCAGCTTACAATGCGGCTATGGACAAGGATATTCCGGTCATCTATACAGCCGTAACCAATCCAACAGAGGCAGAACTTGCAGATGATGCACATATGCCAGTGGGTGCAGTTACCGGAACAAGTGATCAGCTTCCTGTAGAAGCACAGCTTCAGATGATCCGCGAGATCCTTCCGGATGCAAAGACGATCGGAATCCTTTACACCACCAGCGAGGCCAATTCTGTATACAGTATCAGCCAGTACGAAGAGCTTGTAGGAGAATATGGATTTGAACTGGAGACAGCAGGTGTAACAAGTACATCGGAAGTTTCTATGGCAGCAGCAGATCTTCTTACAAAAGTTGACTGCCTTACAAACCTGACAGACAACACAGTAGTAAGTTCATTGCCGGCGATCCTGAATCAGGCAAATGAAAAAAATATCCCGGTATTTGGAAGCGAGATCGAGCAGGTTAAGATCGGTTGCCTGGCAGCAGAAGGGATTGATTATGTAAACCTTGGAAAAGATACAGGAAAGATGGCAGCTAAAGTTCTGAAAGGTGAAGCAAAAGCAGAAGAGATGGAATATCAGCTTCTTACAGACAGCAGCCTTTATATCAATGATAAAGTAGCAGAAAACCTTGGAATCACGGTTCCAGAGACAATGACAGAGCGTGCTGTGGAAAATTTCGCCGAGATCACCCAGGAGTAATCGAAAGGCTGCAGGCAGAGAATACTGAAAGCCAGATTCTAGCTGCCGCAACGCTTGCTGCAAGTATGCAGGGCGTACTTAAAATGAAGTAAAATGGAGGACAATGAGTCATGGATTTTATCATAACAGTTCTGGAGCAGGGATTGATCTACGGGATCCTTGCCCTGGGCATCTATATTACATACAAGATACTGGATTTTCCGGATCTGACTGTGGACGGCAGTTTCCCATTGGGCGGTGCTATAACAGCGATGATGATCACACATGGAGTCAATCCCTACCTCACACTGCCGATATCATTTTTGGCAGGTGTGCTGGCGGGGGTTTGTACCGGACTTATCCATGTAAAATGCAAGGTGAGAGATCTGCTCTCCGGAATTATTATGATGACAGCATTATATACGGTGAATTTGAAAATAGCTGGAACAAATAATCTTCCTCTGTTTTCCCAGCAGACCATGTTTCGTAATGATGGTCTCAAGTCCATCTTTGGAGAAAAAATACCAAGTTATGTCACTATTTTATTGATTCTTGCAGTTGTGCTGGTGAGCAAACTGCTTCTGGATTTTTACCTGAAGACAAAGTCAGGGCTGCTCCTTCGTGCAGTCGGTGACAACGATAATCTGGTCACTTCTCTGGCAAAGGACAAAGGAAATGTTAAGATCCTTGGACTGGCTATCGCAAATGGACTGGTTGCTTTATCTGGATGTGTCTTTTGTCAGGAAGAGACAACATTTGACATTTCCGTAGGTACAGGTTCCATGGTCATAGGTCTTGCGAGCGTGATCATCGGTACCAGTCTGTTCAAGAAAATGAGTTTTGTAAAGACAACGACAGCTGTATTTGTGGGATCTATTTTGTATAAAGCGTGCGTGGCGGTTGCTATCCGCTTCTTTGATCCACAGGCTATGAAGTTCATAACAGCGGCATTATTCCTTGTGATATTGATCATCAGCATGGATAGAAAACAGAAGGTCAAAAGTATGACGATGGGCCAGAAGGGAGACGCAAATGCTTGAGTTACAACACATTCACAAATATTATAATCCGGGCACGATCAATGAGATGTGCTTATTTGACGATTTTGGATTGACCGTGAAAGACGGACAATTTGTATCCGTAGTGGGGAGCAATGGATCTGGAAAGACCTCCATGCTGAACATCATATGCGGAAGCATTTCGCCCGATGGAGGCAGCATTCTGATAGACGGACATGATATCACAAGAGAAAAAGAATATAAAAGACTTAGAAGGATCGGAAGAGTATATCAGAATCCGGCAATGGGAACCTGCCCGAACATGACGATTCTGGAAAATATGTCTATGGCAGATAACAAAGGAAAATTCTTTGGCCTGGGACGGGGAACGAACAGGAGCAGGATCGACTCTTATAAAGAGCAGCTTCGTCAGTTGAATCTGGGGCTGGAAGATAAGATGGAAGTGAAAGTGGGTTCACTTTCAGGAGGACAAAGGCAGGCCATGTCATTACTTATGTCAACTATGACGCCTATCGATTTTCTGATCCTTGATGAGCATACTGCAGCACTTGACCCGAAGACGGCTGAACTTATCATGGAACTTACGGATAAAGTGGTAAGAGAAAAAAAGCTGACGACCATAATGGTCACCCATAATCTCAGATATGCAGTAGAATATGGTGACAGACTGGTCATGATGCATCAGGGCCAATCCATCCTTGATCTGGAAGGCGAAGAAAAAGCCAATATGAAAGTGCAGGAGATACTGGATAAGTTCAATGAAATCAGTATTGAGTGCGGAAACTAAGCTGATCAGGAAAATGCGATCGTAAGGCTATAAGCAAGAGGTTCATTTTGAGAAAACGTCAGGTAAGGAGAGCGTGGAGGAAATAAAATCATGAGTGATTTGAAATATCTGGTAATCGGAGCAGGCGGGACCGGCGGATGTATCGCTGGATTTTTGACAGAAGGCGGGAAAGATGTAACACTTATCGCAAGAAATGCATCTTTGCAGTCGATCTGCGAACATGGTCTGCGGATCCGAAAGGGAGATTCGGAACGTTCTATTCCGGTAAAGGCAGTGACAGAAGAAGAGTATCAGGAGAAAGCAGATATCATATTTTTGTGTGTAAAAGGATATTCTGTGGAGGATACCTATCCGCTTTTGAAGAAAGCTTCAGACGGGCATACGATTATTATACCTATCTTGAACATATATGGTACAGGGGAGAAAATTGCAAAAGATATTCCAGAGCTTCAGGTATTGAATGGCTGTATTTATATTGCATCGGCGATTGAAGAGCCTGGTGTTCTTCGTATGAGTGGAGACATTTTTCGAATCGTATATGGCAGGGTGGATGGAAAAAAAGAGGACGCAGTCCTTTTTCAGGTGGAACAGGATCTGAAGGATTCAGGGATCACACCGATATTTTCAGAAAATGTCCGTCGGGATACTCTTCAAAAATATGCAATGGTGTCACCGATGGCTTCCGTTGGAGCATTTTATGATATCAGCTGCGGGCCTATGCAGGTGCCGGGCAAGGAGAGGGAGCGGTATCGGGCATGTGTCAAAGAAATCGATGACCTGGCAAATGCAATGGGGATTCCCTTTGAGGTGGACGTAGTACAGACCAACCTGGACATTTTGGATGCATTGGCACCGGACTGTACGGCTTCGATGCAAAAGGATTTGAAAAAGGGCGGCAGAACAGAGATGGATGGCCTGATCTTTGAAATGGTGCGAATGGGTCATCGATATGGCGTTCCTGTGCCGAATTATGAGGAGATAGCGGCTAAGTTTGGCTTTGCCTTGACAGAATAGTTGACAATTTACCTGGAAAGAGGTAAAGTAAATTCAAATGTTCACGAAAAGGAGAAAAGTCAAATACATGAATATTATAGAACTGGATATCATGAACGAACTTTTTCAAAAATCATATAAAAGCCAAAGAGAGATTGCCGATGCGACAGGATATTCCCTCGGAAAGGTCAATCAGACTTTAGCACATCTTCAAGAGGAAGGATACCTCACACAGAACCATGAGATATCCCAAAAAGCAATGGAGGAACGTGAGGCGAAGAAACCTCAAAATGCGATCATTCTGGCGGCAGGATTCGGCATGAGAATGGTTCCCATAAACCGTGAGATTCCAAAAGGACTTCTGGAAGTTCATGGGGAAGCACTGATCGAGAGACAGATCAGTCAGCTCCATGAGGTGGGGATCACGGACATTACAATCGTGGTAGGATTCATGAAGGAATCTTACGAATACCTGATCGACCAGTTCGAAGTTAAGCTTGTGGTGAACCGGGATTATGCCCAGAAAAACAATCTGCATTCACTGGCCCTGACCGCAGGAAGATTGGGAAATACTTATATTGTGCCATGCGACATCTGGTGTGAGAAGAATCCATTTTCAAAGGACGAGCTTTATTCATGGTATATGGTGACGGATCTGATCGACGATGAAAGTGATGTGCGGGTAAACCGCAAGCTGGAGCTGGCGTCAGTGGATCCGGGAAAAGGCGGCAATACCATGATCGGAATCTCTTATATCCTGCTGGAGGATGCCCTGTGGCTTGCCCCACGACTTCTCGAGATGGACAGGAAAAAGACATATGCAGGTGCTTTCTGGGAGAGTGCGCTGATGGAAAAAGGCAAGATGAGGATATGGGCGAAGGTAAAGCCATCAGCCTGGGTATGTGAAATCAACACCTATGAACAACTAAGAGAAATGGACAGACATTCTAAGAATCTGGAATCGGATGTGTTAAAGCTGATCGCACAGACTTTGGGGTGTAAGGTGAGTGACATCACCAATATCGAAATGCTGAAAAAAGGAATGACAAATCGTTCCTTCTTCCTTGAACATGGAGATAAGAGATATATCATGAGAATCCCTGGTGAGGGAACGCAGCAGCTGATCGACCGGCGGCAGGAGTACGAAGTATATCAGACCATCAAAGATCTGAATCTGAGTGATGCCATATGTTATTTTAATCCGGACAATGGATATAAGCTGACAGAATATCTTCCAGAGGGCAGAAGCTGTGACAGCGAGAACCTGGAGGATGTGAGAAAATGCATGAAAGTGCTTCGGGATTTTCATCATAAAGGACTGAAAGTAAACCATACATTTGATTTATTTGAACGGATTGAATTCTATGAAAGCCTATGGAATGGTGAGCCATCCTGCTATCGGGATTATAATGAGACAAAGAAAAAAGTATATGAGATGAAGAAATACGTGGATTCCCAGCCGAAGAACTGGTCGCTTTGTCATATTGATTCGGTGCCGGATAACTTCCTTATCCAGGGGGCGGGCGAGGATATGCAGATTCATCTGATCGACTGGGAGTACGCAGGCATGCAGGATACTGATGTGGATATCGCTATGTTTGCTATTTACTCCATGTATGAGAAGAATCAGGTGGATGAGTTGATCGACGCCTACTATCCTGAAGGCTGTGCGCAGGAAAAGAGATTGAAAATATATGCGTACATTGGAATCTGTGGATTTTTGTGGAGTAATTGGTGCGAATTCAAACGGCATCAGGGCGTGGAGTTTGGGGAATATTCTTTGAGACAGTATCGCTATGCGAAAGAATACTACCGTTATCTCTCATTTCCTACTTCTGCATCTAACGAAACTTTATCTTGACAAATATAGGAATAGCAGTGTAATATTTGCTTTATAAGAAACGGACAAAGGCGTTCTGCATATTTATGCAGAGCGCCTTTTGTGTATCTTCGGAGAAAAATCAATGTTTTTTGATGATGATTTCCATCGGTGGAATGTCTTACTTGAACCCAGAAGATTAAGAGTGATCCGGTGTCCGTGATATGTGAGGAGGAGCATTTTATGAATGATATGTATGAACAGTCTGAGATTATAAATGATCTTTTGGCGCGGTATGGTGTGAAGTTCGGTATCTATAAAAATGGCGAGTTTAATGAACAGCTTTTCCCATTTGATCCTATTCCAAGGGTGATCGGAGAAGAGGAATTTGCCAAGCTTGACAAGGGTCTGAAGCAGAGAGTAAAGGCATTGAACATGTTTATCTACGATATTTACCATGACAAACATATCGTGAAAGACAACGTGGTGCCGGAGGATTTTGCTTTTGCATCCAGCGGATATCTTCCTCAGTGTGAGGGTGTGACCCCACCGAAGAATGTATATTCTCATATCTCGGGGATTGATCTGGTTTTGGGAAAAGATGGAGTATGGTATATCCTGGAGGATAATCTAAGAGTTCCATCGGGAGCTTCCTATCCGATGATAGCCAGAGAGCTTTGCAGAAAGAGCAGTCCGAGCACTTTTAATACCAACCATGTGGCAGACAATCGTAATTATGCACAGCTTTTAAAAGAAACCATGGATTATGTCAATGTGGGCGGTCATAATGTGATCCTGACACCGGGACGGTATAATGCAGCATATTTTGAACATTCCTATCTGGCAGAGAAAACAGGTGCTCATCTCGTAACCGGCAAAGAACTGGTGGTGAAGGATGATAAGCTTTATTACATAGACTACAGCGGCAAATACGAGAGAGTAGGCGCAGTATACAGAAGGATTTCGGATGATTATCTGGATCCGCTGACATTCAGAGAAGACTCACTGATCGGTATTCCACATATATTCGATGTATATAGAAAAGGCAATGTAGCGATCATCAATGCCCCGGGAAATGGTGTTGCTGATGACAAGGGAATCTATTATTTTGTCCCTAAAATGATAAAATACTACCTCCATGAGGATGCTATATTGAAAAATGCACCTACCTACCTTCCATTTTACGAGGAAGATAAAAAATATGTTCTGGAACATTTTGATGATCTGGTGATCAAAGATGTAGCAGAAGCAGGCGGATATGGTGTGGTATTTGGAAATAAACTGAGTAAAGAGGAAAAGGAAAGATTTCTTTATCTTCTCAAAAATGAATCCAGAAGATTTATCGCTCAGGAAGTTATTGATTTTCAGGATATTGACATTTTCGATAATGGTGAGCAGGTTCCAAGAAAAGCAGACCTTCGTGCATTTGTTTTGACAGGCGAAGAACCTCAGGTTTGGAAGAGCGGTCTTACAAGATTTTCGCGAAATCCGGATTCATTTATCGTAAATTCATCACAAGGAGGAGGTTTTAAAGACACATGGGTATTATCTCGTTAGAACAGGCAGACCATTTGTTATGGTTGGGACGGTATTCGGAACGTGTGTACACGACGATCCGCCTTTATAGTACAGGATTTGATGAAATGATAGACAGCGATCCGGGAGCTTATCTGGATATATGCAATAAGCTGGAGATTCCGGACATCTATGGGGACAAGGATACATTTATCAAAATGTATGCATTTGACAGTGAGAACTTCAATTCGATCATGTCAAATATGAAGAGAGCTTATGACAATGCCATCGTACTTCGCGAGGAGATAGGAACAGAAACATTTTCCTATATTCAGGTGGCCCTGTATGAACTTCAAAAAGCAGAAAAAAGCGTACATCCCCTGATCAATATGCAAAATGTAATAGATTATATCGTAGCCTTCTGGGGAATGGCAGATGATTCCATAGAAAATGAAGACGAACGAAATATCATAAAGCTGGGAAAGAGAATCGAGAGAGTGGATCTCTACTGCAGGATGGGTGTGGACCCAAAGAAACTTTCCAGAGAACTTAGAAGGCTGGAACATCGAGTTGACAGCATCGGAATCCCATACGATGCACAAACCTTTGAATATATCAAAGAAGAGGCGAAAAAAGATTCGATGGATTATCACAGATTATTAGTTTTGGTGGATGGACTTTTGGGATGAAAACCCTGGATTTTTCATATAGCATGCAGATGGATTATGAAAATACGGTAACGGACGAATTTTTTACTATGCGGGCCATACCTCATACGGATGAGCGTCAGACGATCAATTATGTCAACTATACGATCGCTCCGTTGGAATATAAAAATGAAGACCTGGATTGCTGGGGGAATCATATTATATGGGGAGCGATCCGTTATCCGCATAATTTCTTCAGTATCACTGTCCATGGAATGGCAGAGGTATACTGTGGAGATGAAGTGAAAAAAACAAAACCGAAAAATCTGTATCTATATAAAATGGAGTCACCGCTTACCGGGGCAAAAGATGGGATAAGACAGTTTTTGTCTCAGGTTTCCAGTAACTATAATGAAGAAGATAAAATGAAATATCTGGAATGCCTGGTGCATTCCGTGTATGAACGAATAAGTTATACAAAAGGCGTGACGGGTATGAGCACAACGGCAGAACAGGCATTGGAATCAGGGTGCGGGGTATGTCAGGATTATGCTCATATCCTTATCGCATTATTAAGAGCATCTGGTCTGCCTGCCCGATATGTGGCGGGGATGATGCTGGGTGAGGGAATGTCACACGCATGGGTTGAGACTTATATTGGAGAGAAATGGATCGGTCTGGACCCTACGAATAATAAATTTGCCGATGAGGGATATATAAAGATCGCCCACGGCAGGGATGCTACAGACTGCAAGCTAAATAAGGGAGTTTTCCGCGGAGGCGGAAATCATACCCAGACAGTCAAAGTTGTGGTAACGGAGGTTTGAAAAATATGATAGAAGAAGTAACTTCATTTGACCTTCCGGTCAATGAACGTTTTCGGATCCTGAAAAATAGGATCACAGGTACGGCAGTATCAACTGCCAAAAAAGATCAGGCAAAGGAAACAGGCCAAGAGAAAAAAAGAATCAGCATTGTGACTGGTATCCATGGAGATGAACTGGAAGGCCAGTATGTATGCTATAAGCTGGTAAAGCTTTTGAATGAAAATCTGGATAAACTGGATGGTATCGTAGATGTATACCCGGCGATGAATCCGCTGGGCATCGATTCGATCACAAGAGGAATCCCATTTTTTGACCTGGATATGAATCGGCTTTTTCCGGGTTCAGCAGATGGCTCCATGACAGAATATGTGGCTTCTCAGATCATTGAAAATCTGGATGGCTCAGATCTGGTAGTGGATATCCATGCCAGCAATATGTATCTCATGGAAATGCCGCAGATCAGGATCAATGAGATCAGCCGGGAACAGCTGCTTCCCCTGGCGAAGTTGCTGAATGTGGACTTTGTATGGGTCCATGAGGCTGCAACAGTTCTGGAGGCAACACTGGCATATTCATTAAATAGTATCGATGTTCCCACACTTGTAGTCGAGATGGGAATAGGAATGAGAGTAACAAAAAGTTATGGAGACCAGCTCCTTGACGGAATACTGAATGTCATGGCTGAGATGGGCATGTGGAAGGGCGAGAGACCGGAAGTGAGAAAGCCTATCGTTGCAGATATTGGTGATGAGGTTGACTTTTATAATGCGGCAGCGGGTGGAATCTTTATCCCCGAGGCGCAGGTATTCCAGTACGTTCATGAAGGCGATATCATAGGAAATGTAGTAAGCCCGGCAGAGGGCAAGGTGCTGTCAGAGATCAGAGCAGCCGGTGACGGTTTGGTATTTACAATAAGAAAATTCCCGGTGGTGAATGAAGGTTCACTTCTTGGAAGAGTACTCAGGGGGGTGGAAGCATGAAAAAGATAACCATCCTCTCAATGAAAGCACTATATAGAGATGACTTTAAAATAGAAGGATACGTGTTTGGAAGCGGTCACAAGTCAGCATGTATCGTGGGAAATCTTCGCGGAAATGAAGTGCAGCAGTTATACGCCTGTTCCCAGATGATCGCAGAACTGAAGAAAATGGAAGCGGAAGGCAGGATAGAAGAGGGAAAAGAAATCCTTGTTATCCCATCCATGAATCCGGGATCTATGAATGTAAAAAGAAGATTTTGGCCGACAGACAACACAGATATCAACCGAATGTTCCCGGGATATGATAAAGGAGAGACGACTCAGAGAATAGCGGCAGCAATCTTTGACTATATCAAGGATTATGACTACGGGATCCAGTACACATCATTTTATATGCCGGGCACATTCATGCCTCATGTCCGCATGATGAGGACAGGATTTGAGGATATCGAAGATGCAAAAGATTTTGGGCTTCCTTATGTTGTCGTGAGAAATACAAGACCATACGACACGACCACACTCAATTATAACTGGCAGATATGGGAGACTAATGCATACAGTATCTATACCACGACTACCGATACGATCGATGGAGAATCCGTGCAGCAGTCCATTCGTGCTGTATCGAACTTTCTTAATAAACGGGGTATCATCAACGGAAAAACATATCCGGGATATCAGTCGGAGGTTATCGAGGATACAGAATTTGTATCCGTGAGAGCAAATCATTCAGGATTCCTGAATGTGTCGGCTCATGTGTGGCAGGAAGTGAAAAAGGGTGATCTTCTGGCGGTTATCACGGATCCCATGGATGGGGAAGTGAAAGAGAGAATAGAGGCACCTTGCGATGGGATTATTTTCTTTATTGAAAATGAACCGATTATTTATTCGCATACTTCTATCATAAAGATTGTAGAAAAATGATTCCCGGATGTCCGGACGCCAGTCATTGATCTCCTCCCGGCGGGGCCGGGGTGGGCGTGGGTTTGGCAGGGGGATTCACTGCAAAAAGCTAAGGGTGAGAAAGACAACTTATACTGGAATCGGTCACATTCAGGGCGTATGCTTGATGCATACACCCTTCAGGTGCCCTTGATGTGTGCTTTGGCGAGCACACATCATCCAGTCTAAGTTGTCTTTCCCACCCTAAGCTTTTTGTCAGCTCACCCCCGATGCCCACCCCACACCCACCCCGGTCCCGCCGGGAGGAGATCAATGGCTGGCTGGTGTTCTCAGTGGGGAGGGTGAGGATAGGGTTTCTTGATTATAACTCCAGAGTGTTATTTTGGTGATGCCATAGGAGATAATAGGTATAATATGAGTACATTAGTGATAGTTGGAGACGATTTGGAGAGGGATTTGGTGTGAGTGGGGCATATGGAGAAAAATCACTCGAAAGTTGACTGGTTTTGACTAAATAGTGTAGTTGGGTAGGGGTTTTTCGGGATAAAAGGTTATATTTGGTCAAAGAGTGGATTTGTAGTCTGGTGTGCCTCGTCAATCTTAAATTACGTGGCAGGCGGGAGCAAATTATTTGCATATGCCGAATTGGGTTGCATTTTTATAGTGAAATGAAGGAAAATTGCTAATCAGCTAGTGAAGTGAGGCAAGGAGCCGTTAAAACTCTTCCATATGCCACATCTGAACATAAATCTTCCCATCGGAACTATCAAATCTGATCAAAGCCGATCAAACTTAATCAAAGCCAATCCAACCTGATCAAAGCCGATCAAACTTAATCAAAGCCAATCCACCCCGCTCAAATCTGTTCAAACCCAATCGGATTCAATCCAACCTGCTCAAATCAAAACTCATCAATGTACGGCCACTCTAAATCCCCAAACAGCCAACAAACAGCCGGAGCTTTGGCGGAGGGCAGGTTTCCAAACAATTTGAGAGCGTTTAGAGAATCTTACGAGATTTCTGGCCTAGTAAGCACTTAGCGAAGAGCCCTCTGGCGATGAGCTTAGTGCGGCTTGGCCAGTAGCTCGGAAGTTCTCTGCTCTCGTTTGGAAACCTGCCCTCCGCCAAAGCTCCGGCGTCCCCCTCCCTCCCCAACCTATTTCGATGTAAAATAACTAAATTGTATCACAAGAATTCTTGCGTTTCTGTAAAAGATTGATTAAAATTGTGATATAATTGTTAATTGCTACAAAGTCAGGACAATTACTATAATTACGCGCAGGAGGGAATATGAAAAGCAATGGGAAAAATAGTATTTGAGAAATGGCAGATCAAAAAACTTGTCATAGGATTTGTGCTTATCACATTATTTTGTACAGGATTTTTGATTTATGCTACTGGGGACTTGTATTATGATAAGATAGGTGAGGAAGATGCCTGGAACTCACATCTGGAACAGACGGAGTTCAACGACAGTGAATACATAGAGACTGCTTCAGCAAACGCCACGGAAGTGACGGTAGGAAGTTACATTTCCACATTGAAGGAAATTAACATCAAGGGCAGTTCTTACCGGATGGTTGCAAAAATCTGGTTCACCTGGGACGGAAATGATGAGTTGGATATGGTCAATAACTTCCATATCTACAATGGAACGATCAACAAACTGGAACTCCTTGAAAATAAGACAGAAGGCGATCACCACTATCAATTATGCAGAGTTGATTTTACTGTATTTAAAAATTTCTGGACCAAGAGATTTCCGCTGGAATCACATCAGCTGAGATATTATATAGAGCCGTCAGTCGATATCACGCAGGTTGTATTCAAGGCGGATGAGGAAGATTCAGGGGTAAGTTCTTCCCTGAGTTTCGCAGGATATGAACTGGTGAGAGATGCCAATTGTGTATATACGATGGAATATGACAGTGAGTTTGGCGATGCATACAGCACCCATCAGGATGTGACTTCCGAGTATATGCAGCAGATAGAGATAAACAGAGATGGTCTTGGATTATATGTAAAATGTTTGTAACTGTTCAGAACCCCCTTGGGGAACTAATTAATTTTTGTACAAAACAGAGAATTTTTAAAACCTGTTTTGCGATATTATTTCGGTAATTGGTG
>SAAH01000016.1 GCA_009929525.1 Clostridia bacterium
ACTATAGAAAAATCGAAATTGATGTAAACGATAGGGCAGTTTATCAAATATTGTAAGCTGCTTTATCGTTTACACCAACTTCGATTGGTTTCTAATCAAGTTGATTTTCTCTTTTGCATGAAACATATGACAGATTCTCATCTGTTTGAAATTCACGCCGTCTACAGAATTTTCAATACAAAAATCATCTTCTCTGCGGCTGAATCTGAACCATATTGATTTAACAGATGCATCAACATCAACAGATGACCAGTCAGAGTAGCCGTTATTTGTTACTACGCTTCCAAGTCTCTGAATCTGATCATTTTCAAATTCCATAGATGCTTTTAACCAGTTGTCACTGTCAAGATACATTACGATACCGCTCTGGTCATAGCGAACCTTCGTGTCAAAATCAGTCTTTACAACAAATGAAAAAAACTGTTCCCCTGTTTCCAGCTGAAGAACTGGTGCATTATCATTTCTGAAATGATAATAGGTTCTTTGCCAAAGATCTGTATGTGGTTCTGTAATTATTTCCACCTTATCCTCGGTAACCTCATATTGTTTTGGTTCTCTGATCCATTTCATTTCTTTTGCATTTACCTTCATCTTTTTGCCCCTTGTATTTATAATTCTTTATTTTCTACTGCAATCTGAAACATACCTTCAATCAGATATTCAGTGAAACCAGGAACCATTTTGAACACTGGCATATATTTTTCCGGAATGCTCCTCCTGCAGTAATCCTTCACCTCAGACAAAATCTTGTTATTAATCAGATCTCCAGAAAAAACAATTTCATTTGGATTTTGAAATGCTATGATAGCACCTATAATCCTTGATATGATATCAAGGCACTTACCTTCCACCATCATATCCGGTACTTCATCCGGATTAATTCCAAAAGGCATAAATCCTGCAAGCCCTGCGATTCCATTATATCCGCTGATAATCTGACCCTTATGCATGGTTACCGTTCCCGGCAGAATATGGCTTGGAAATCCTGCAAGAGTAATAACCTCGTTCACCTGCTGCTTTTTTCTCCCATATCCATAAGCCATACAATGCATGTCGTTTTCCATTGATACTATCAATTTGAAATGTTCCTGTAGTTTTCTCTTAATATCAGCGATTTCAAGTTCCTTAATATCACAAAACTCAATCTCTGCCCCGTCGATCACACCAGGAATCCCCAACACAATCTGTTTCATGCTGCTACAATCAGAGATTAATCCATCAATCACTGAAATAACGTTCTCACAATCAATAGTTTCACAAACTGTACATTCTTTTCTTATGATATTTCCTGTTGCTGATACTACATAATAATCAACATTCCTCATTCCCTGATTGACTGCAAAACTCACAAGGATGTAATGCTCATGCTCGCCATCAATCTCATAAAGCCAGGAACTTCTTCCTACACCACGAAATTCTTTCTCTTCTCCAGTGACAAGTACTTTATTGGCAGTCATATCATTTAACAAAGTATTACAGGTTGCTACACTTAAACCGGTTTTTACAGATATCTGCTGTTTTGTATATTGTTGATGATCCAACATTAATCTATATATTTTTTTCTTGTTGTCTTTTCGTATATCTGATGAATTTGCCATTTCGTCCTCCATGCACGTATTATTATAACCATTATAATAATGATTTTCAATATTAAAATTATAATAAAGTCATTTTGACATTAAATGGTGATGCCAGTGTAAAAAGCCTCCGCAGACGTTTTCAATCAGCCACATCCTTTTCTGAGTGGTCCAAACATACTGACAGTTTATCCAGACTCCAAGTTATATCAAGAAATACAAAATGGAAACCGACAGGAAGATGAAGAACTCGAAAAAATCCTGAATATTCCAACTTACTTTGCTGCAAAAGGAGCCAAAATACATTCCGGATCATAGGTCGTTTACCTAAAACCAAAGAAAAGCACCAGTTATTGCTAACCAGTGCTCATAATGGGTATTCAGTTTAATAAAGCGGAAGTTTTCGATTTGTTTCCTTTTTTATTGTATTATATACATGTAATGTGATAATCTCAATGGAGTCCTTATTTATCCTGTGCAAATCCGGCTCTCTTGTCCAATGAAATTTTGTGAAATCCATTCTTTTATCCTTGTCAAATAGCTTTGGAACTACAATGTAATAACTTTTGGATCCTCTGTAGATGAATAAATCGTTGCCGTTCCATTCTCAAAGTACAATACGGTCATCAAATTATCATCCACAGAAAACATACTGCTAAGCGCAGCGGTATTTTCCTCCATCATTGCAACTCTTGCCTCACGACGCAAGTCCTCTTTTACAGTTCCCTCTACACGTATCCATTTTCCCTTGTTCATACCGCAAATTTCCACTTTTCCATTCTTCAACATTTGCTGATATACCTTTTTCTGATTGGTTGTTACAATGTATAATTTCCCTTCAAACTCACATACTGTGCCAAACGGGCGGACATGAGGCTGGCCATTCTCCTCCGTTGCAAGATAAAACGTACCACAATTCTTTAAAAATTCATATACTTCTTTCATAATAATCATTTCCTTTCTGATTGATTTCATTTAATTGACTTGAATGTCGATTTCAAGTATACTGACATTATACGATCGTAAGTGCAAAATCAAAAGTACGATATTTTATGATACCACTATCAGAAAGGATACCATTATGGCAAAGAAACAATTGTTTGGATTATGTCCATATGTAACTTCTCAAAAAGTTCTGACTGGAAAATGGTCAATGTATATCTTATATATTCTATCCCAGGAAGCACCTATCCGGTTTAATGAACTGCAACGGAGGATGCCTGTCGAAATGACACATACTACTCTGTCGAGGCAATTAAAAACTTTAGAGGAGGAGGGACTTATTCAACGCATTGAATATTCCCAGATTCCTCCAAAAGTAGAGTATTCATTGACCAGTATCGGAAAAAAATTTGAGAAAGTTCTCGATGCTCTTGGTGAGTGGAGCGAAGAATATATTGATTACCTAAATCAGAAAAACTGTTAGAAAAATTTCGAGTCATAAAACTCTTTAAACCAATATTTACTCTTTCTTCCCAGTGTACCTCCTGGCCTTTCTGGACACCGTTTCATCTGCATGACGCTCGATGTTGCTTCTGCTCTCACGCATTTCCTGGACTGCCCGGAACGTCTCTCGTGAAACGATTGCCGGATGATGATCCTCCTGGATGTATTTCTGATGCTCTCCGTTGTTCGGTATTCGCTTGTTCCCCGGGAAGTCTGGCGAGAAGTTTTTATAGAGAATGACATCACCGACATACTTCTCATTTGTCAGTATGGTTTCGATGGAACGCTTCGACCTCTCTCACATTTCCTACGAATCTTCGCTTCAAATATTGTATCATATTCAACTTGACAAATCAACCATTTCGTGTTAGCACCACAAAAAGTAGGACATCCAGCCAAACTGCCAGATGCCCTTTCGATTCGTGTTTCTACATATTAAATGGTAATCTCAATCCCACCCCGGAAGACCACCGTGCTGCTTTTCTCATCAATGCGGATGTGATCGACCAAACCGCCCCACAGTTCTTCCCGGAACTCCGTCTGTTCTCCGGTTAAATCCTCCAGCTTAGTGATGAAGTTCGTGAGTATCTCCTTCGTGTCATTCTTTTCCTGGATGAGTGCTTCCAGTTCCTGAAATCGGCTATGCTTTTCGCCATAGAGGTTGCGGAGCTTCCTTTCTTTCTCCGCTTGCTCTGCCTGATCCAAGGCTACACTCGCATTCTCCCGGATGAGGTTCGCAAGGTTCTCGGCAATAATCCTCAGTTCCTGCACCAACCGTTCCTGTTCTGCGTCAAGGGACTCCGTCTGACAGACCGTTTCAATCAGCCCTTGCAGATTATCTATGGTTTCCTCTTTCGCATCAACCAGGGCGTTCAGTGCCTTGAGGAACATCTGCTTGATTTCTTCCTCGGTCAAATGCGGTGTGTTGCAGGGCGGGGTGTCTTTGCCGTACTTCCGGTTGCAGCGGTAGATGACCTTCCGGTACTTGTCGGTGGAATGCCAAACCTTCGAGCCGTACCATCCACCGCAGCATCCGCACTTGATTTTGTTTGAGAAGATGCTCACTCCGCTGTAACGGCCATTCTGCTCCCGGCGGGCAAGTTCTGCCTGCACAAAATCAAACTGGGCAGGGGGAATGATGGCTTCATGGTGTTCCTCCACATAATACTGGGGGATTTCGCCGTTGTTGGTCTTTCTCTTCTTCTGCAGGAAGTCCGTAGTGTACTGCTTCTGCAGGAGCGCATCCCCTCGGTACTTCTCGTTGGTAAGGATCGATTTCACCGTGCTGATGTGCCACCTTTCTTTACCAGAAGGTGACTTGATACCCCGGTTTTCCAGTTCCTTTGTGATAGCGTAAAGGGAAAGGCCGCTGATGAAAAGCCGATAAATCAGCCGAACCGTGGCTGCCTGTTCCTCGTTTATCTTGAAGTCCTTGTCGTAGCCAAGGAACCAACTGTAGGCAACACTGCCTTTGCCGTCAGCAAACTGCTTTCGCTTTCCCCAGGTCGTGTTCTCGGAAATGCTCCGGCTTTCCTCCTGTGCCAGGGAACTCATGATGGTTATCATCAACTCACCCTTGGCATCAAGCGTCCAGATGTTCTCTTTCTCGAAATAGACCTCTATGCCTTTTTCCTTCAGCTTTCGAATAGTGGTCAAGCTGTCCACCGTGTTTCGTGCAAATCGGCTGACCGACTTGGTAATGATGAGGTCAATCTTTCCGTCAAGGGCATCTTCCACCATTTGGTTGAAGCCGTCACGCTTTTTGGTGTTTGTGGCGGTGATACCCTCATCCGAATACATCCCCACAAACTCCCAATCCTCATGACCTTCGATGTAGGTCTTGTAGTATGTCATCTGCGCTTCGTAGCTGGTTGCCTGCTCCTCACGATCCGTGGATACTCGTGCATATCCGGCTACCTTCTTTTTCCTTCTGACTGCCACCGGCTCCGATGTGAACTGGTTGAGGGTAGCAGGTATTTTTCTTACTTTCTTTGCCATGTCTTTACCGTCCCATCCTTATATTCAAAATCCACCTGGGTGTCGGAAACGACCACCCGGTTAATGTCTGCTGATACTCTTGCCTGGAAGTTCTCACCGATAAGGCTTTCTGCCGCCTCAAGCAGTTCACTCTCCGGCAGGCGTTTCATTTGGCACTGCGTTCTCGGCTGGGAGCAGCACCAGATTTTTCTTTTCTTCTTGCCATAATTGTCCCGCTCACACTTGCATCCGCAGGAACCGCACCAGACCTTATTGGTGAAGGCATTCTGACCCCGGCGGCCGCTAAACTGCCGGATGATGGATTTCCTGTTTCCATTCAACAGGGAAAACTCAATACGGTCGGAATAAAGGGTCACTTGCTGTATCTCCTTTGAGAAAGCACTCTCATCAAAGGAGACGCCAAGCACTGTTTCCGTAGCCGCTGTGAGTTCCGCTTCCCAAATCGGTCGGCACTCGCATTGCTTCATGCCTTTCCGTTCTCTGGTGTTGCAGACCCACCGCTTTCTGCCTCCGCTGGTTCTCCGGCTAACACCGCATCCGCAATATCCACACTTCACTTTGCCGGAGAAGGCTGTAAGGTTGTCCTGATTGTTCGGAAACTGCTCCGCTCTCTGCTGCCGGATTTCCAATGCCTTCTGGTAAACTTCCTCTGATACCAAAGGCTCGAACATCTCATCCACCAGGTACATGGGAAGTTCTCCTTTGTTCCTTCTGCGGATATGACCATCGGTGAAGAAGTTCTTCTGAAGCACCATCGTTCCGGTGTAGGACTGGCTTGAAAGTATCTCCTTGATGGTTGTCTGCTCGATCGGCATTCCCATCTGCCCGGTCACACCTCGTTCTGCAAGGGTCTTTGCAATTCCATAGGCAGATTCCCCGGCAAGGTATCTTCTGTAGATTTCCTTCACCACCTCGCCCTGTTCGGGAATGATGCGGAACATCTCTCCGTCCCATTCATAGCCGTAGGGTGCTTTGTGGCCATTTGGAATACCTTGCTCAAACCGCTTTCTGGTAGCCCATTTGATATTCTCTGAAATGCTCCGGCTCTCTTCCTGTGCAAAGGATGCAAGCAGCGTAAGCATCAATTCTCCGTCTTCTGAAAGGGAGTTGATCTTCTCCCGTTCAAAGTAAACCGCTATTCCCAGGTCTTTCAGATGCCTGGTCGTGTTCAGGCAATCAACTGTGTCTCTGGCAAATCGGCTGATGCTCTTTACCAGCACCATGTCGATTTTTCCTGCATCGCAGTCAGCAACTAATCGGTTGAACCCGTCGCGGTGTACTGTACTCGTTCCGGTAATGCCCTGGTCAACATAGACCCCTGCGTATTCCCATTCGGGGTTCTTCTGAATGAGGGTGCTGTAGTAGCTGACCTGTGCTGACAGGGAATGCAGCAACACCTCACATTCCTCGGAAACACGGGCATAAGCGGCAACTCGCTTCTTACGCTTTAGCTGCGTCACACCCGGCGTGATTTGTCTGATTCTTGGCATGAAACCGCCTCCTTTCGCAGTGACATATTCCCGTAATAACCGCACTATTGCAAGTCAATATTGGAGAATAATGTGCCGAATATCGGGCGGTATTTTTGTTGCATCTTTGTATCAAACTGCTTGTACTCATCCTCCGAAATCAGCCCCTTTTCGAGCATCTGACGGGCAGCACTCATGGTCATCTGAAAGACGATCTCACGCTTTCCTTCTTCCTGACTCATCTTCTGCCACCCCCAAACCGATCCTCGATGTAGCACTCATGGGAGCAATACTTCCTGTTCGCATTTCCATAAACCGTAAAGGGCTTCTTGCACACCGGGCATACGAAGTCATAATTTGCTTTTCTCTGCACCTGGTCGAGATGGCTGTTCCACCATTTCATCCGGCAGCGGTCAGAGCAGAACTTCTTTTCCTTTCTGCCAGCAGTCTGTGGGACAGCTTTGCCACAGCACTTACAAACCGAAACATCTGCTGCCGTCTGAACGATAACTCCACCAAGGTTTCTGCGCTGGCAGAAGCTCTTTACTGTATTTTCTGATAAGCCGAGAAGCTGACCGATCTTCTTATATCCATTTCCAGCTTCCCGGAGATTGATTATCTGAACTCTTTGTTCGTCTGTCATAGCTGATGTCCTCCTATCGTTGAAGGGTCATCCCTTCTGCCAGCTATGCAGCGACATCTTTCAAAATTCCGAACTTCAGAGAAAAAAGCATAAAAAAATAGACCCAGCAGCATGGAGGTTATCCATACCACTGAGCCTATTGGCATTCGCTATTCATATTCGATCAGTTCTCCATCGACATAGAGCATAAATTCTTCGGGGTGATTTATTATGTCGTACTCCGGGTTCCACTCTTCTGGTTTGTATTCCACGGTCATGACCGGATCATGACCTTCAACCTCATCCCTCCACAGATACACACGCATATCCAGGCTTGTCGCATACCCACGGTCTGTGGAGAACTTGATGGACTGGAATGAGTTCTCCTTGCACATACGAACGAGCAAACGTGCAAATTCATCCTTATCCTCGATCTCATTACGGTTCGCTATTACTACCAGATTTTCGTCACGGTTCATGCTGAAGCTACTTAGCAAATCCGGCTCACCTTCTTTTTTACTGCTGCACCCAGAGCCAATACAGCAAACCAATAAAGCCAGAACCGCAAAGCGCCCAGCCCCCTTCATGAAACTGCCACCTGCGGATTCTTTAGCTGACCTACAAGATACGGAATAACATCCTCCGGGGTCGGATGATCTCCCTTAAAAGGAATCTTCGCCCACTCTTTCTGTACCTCTGGGTCTTTACTTTGAAATGCGGCATCTAAAGCGATCTGCATTTCGGCATATACTTCTTCCGGTGTGGTATTGTGTACCTTGGCTACTTGCTTAATGATTTCATCGATGTTCATAGAAGTACCTCTCTTTTGTTTGTTTAAGAACTCGTTCTTTAGAACTAATATAGCATATTTCTATGAACAATGATATCTTTTTCGTTCGTCCCGATTCGACATCAAAAGACAGAAAAAGAAGGGTGATACTGTACACCCTTCTCTAATCCTCAACATAAGCCCTTACAGCTTTGATTATTCTCTTTTGCTCGTCCGGCGGGAACTTCTTAATCGCCTGCGACAGTTCATTTGCCACTCCATCAACGGATCGTGTCACAACATCAAATAATAGCCTATCCGCCGAAACATCAAGCGCATTTGCGATTGCAACAAACTTATCTAATTTGACAGCCTTAAGCCCTCGCTCAATCACGCTGATGTGTGTCGGACTCAGATCAACCAGAGCGGCGAGGTCTTCCTGCGTGAGGTTCTTTGCTTCTCTTGCTTCTTTTATCCGCAGACCAACAATTCGTAAATCCATTGCAACACCTCCTTCAGAACGATTACTCGGTCTAAAGATATTATATCTGCTGCCTTTCAGCCTATACAGAATCCAGAGACCAAGTTATCGTTCTTTAGAACTAATCATGTTGTGAATCATCAACATAACGCAAAAAAGGCTCTGCACTATGGCAAAAACCATAATACAGAGCCTTGATAATGCTTTACAGCCTTTCGGCATAGTCGAGGGAAATCCAGCCGTTTCTCTTGTCTGCATAGGACTTCAGAAGTCCCCACTTGATTGCACCGGGGCCGTCTGCCACCTCAATGATGGTGAACACACCCTTTCCGGTATATACGCCAACCTTGTCATGGTTCGTGCCGGGGCCTTTGCGGATATTGAGGTCATCAATGGATACCTTCACCAGGAATGTCTGTCCTTCGATCTCCTGCTTTACTGGATACACAGCCTTGCCGTTAGGGTCGTAGACCGTATAGCCCGGATTCTTATCGGCGCATTTCTTTGCATTTGCCAGAACTTTGTATGCCCCCAGCTGGCTCTTGGAATCTGCCCAGGACTTACGGACACGGTAATATCCGTCCGAGGTTTCAGCCTTGGCATCAAACTGGGTGAGATTCCACTTCTCAATGATGGAACACAGCTTTTCCACATAGGTGCTGGATGTCGCATAACCTCCATCCTTGATAAGCTGTACAGCTTTCTTGTAGTCGGTACATCCGGCAAGACCATCATACCGCTTTTTACTGCCGTTCATGGCACCAAGCAGGTACGCAGAATGGTCTGCGATGGAGTCCTCGACCTTGGGGTACTTGCGGAAATCCGCTATAATCTCCGTGAGAACACCCGGCGTGTATTCCTCCTTGGTCTTCTTGGTGTAGATGCTCTTGCCATCCCAGGTGCTGCCAGACCAGGTATTGCCGGACAGGGACTTCTTCATACCGAAGCAGTTGTTTGCCCCCTGTGCCAACTCACTCTTTCCGTAGCCGGACTCCAGGATAAACTGTGCTGCGGAAATGGATGCCAGGATACCGGAATTGCTGCTATCTGCCTGACAGAGTTCTCCGATCTTGGCAACCGCTTGTTTCTCGGTCATGCTCTGAAAGATGGATGCCTGAGTGCCGGATGCAGCCTGGGGCTTCTCCTCAGAAGCAGTTCCAGACAGCTTGTCCTTCACTGCTTTACGGAAGGTGTTCATGGTGTATCCCATGCCCAGCTGACTCCAGAGATGTTCCGGGTCACCATGGTTGGATGCAATACCCCTGGCATGGCCTTCCTTGTGGCTGATGATAACTCCATCAGCCAGAGGATCGAGACCATACTGCTTGCACAGCATGGCGAACAGTTCCACCGCCGCCTCATAGGTCCTCTTGGCTACTGCCCGCGCAGTCGCAAGGTCAGAGCATTTGAAGGATGCACCACCAGTATAGGTGATGCAGGCTGGCTCACACATCTCCACGCCGATGTGGGTGTTGTTTGCGGAGCCATTGATGGAAGAACCGCAATGCCACCCTCTGTGGTTCCACGGCAGGGTCTGGTACACCGTGCCGTCATTGCCGTCAATGAACCCGTGGACACAGGCACGGTCAAAGGACGCACTGTTCCAGGAATTAATAAAGACCGATGCCCTCGGCTGGGGACACCCAACCGAGTGAAGCATCAGTCCCTTTACAGCGATCTTTCTTCCTGCCGTATAGCAGGGATTCTTTGTGAGGATACTTTCAATCAGTCTCAAATCCATCACTCTCCTTTCTCAGACTTGTCATGCAGCTGTTCCAGCACGGTCTTGATGGCTTCGGGAACAGGCAGTCCCAGGTGCGCAGCGTTCTCCAGAAGAGATACGCCTTCGTTGGACAGGTAGAAGAAGATGACTGCCGTTCGCAGGACACCGGGTGTCCCCATCACCTGGACATCAATAATGTTTCCGATGCCAACCAGCAGGAAAATCAGCACCTTTCTGCAGATACCTTTAAATCCAACTTCACTGGAAAGCTTCTTTTCTGCAATGGCACACATCACACCCGTAATGTAGTCGATCACCACAAACGCAATTAGCGCATACAGCAAGCCATCACATCCTCCCAGAAAGTAGCCAAGCCACCCTCCGACCGCAGTAAAAACCAACTGAATCACATTCCAAAAATCCTTCATTGACTTGTCCTCCTTAAATTTTAGTATGAAAAAAACAGCCCATTTTGAGCTGCCTTATGGTCTTTCGTCCTTTATGTTATAAGTTTTCACCATGTAATAAACCTGGCGAAGCGTCCTCGGAAACAGTACATCCGGGTTATTGATGATCAGATATAGCCACGCTGAAGAAACTACGCTTTCCCACACATGAAACTCCCAGGGAAGTGAGGCATAGGTTTCTGTGACATAAATAACACCGCCTGTACACCCATCACAATTTTGTAGAGCAACGCACTCGTCCACATATTTCTTTGCCTCTTCCTCTTCGCCAACACATAGTGCAAGTGCTGCATAGCCAAGCGTTCCCTCCGTCCAGACAATATCCGGTGCTCCTTCATAATCCGGGGTCTTGTCACTATAAGGCTTAAATCCGGCAAATTGCTCCGAACTGGAGTACCTCATGTTGTAGTGTTCCTTATCACTGCTTTGTATGATTTGTTTATTCTCCGTCAGATACACATCCCTTGCCGTATGAAAGCATTTCTTCGCCGTATCGGTATGAACCACAGAGAAAATTAAACTGCCTGCCCAGGTCGTACAGTCAAGCGCCCATGCTTTATCAGGCTTTCCACCATTGATGCCCTGATAAAATCTGCCATTACTTTCGTCATAGCATTTTAAGAACAGCTGATCTCGAACCAGTTCCGCTGCCTCCTTATATTTTTTGTCATTTAATACAAGTGACAACCCTTCCAAAGCTTGAAGCGTGGAGCATTGATGCTCTGTGGAACACCACTCGATTTCCACATCGGAGTACCTGTATTCACTGTCATAGGCACCATACCCGCCTCGCAAAAGTCCGTATCGCGGGTCTTTTGTATCGGTTACCTGTCTTGATAATATCCACTCTCCGGCCTTCATGAGCATCTTCTTAAAGCCATGCTTCTCATCGCAAAAGGTTCCCATCTGAAGGATTGCATAGCAGATACCCCAGACGACCCAGCCGATTGCTCCTGTTCTCACATAATCATGGAACAACTTTCCTATATAGATATCATAGGAGAAGTTCCAGCTGCCATCGGCATTCTGATCTTCTTTCAGTCGGTGAAGCATCTCCATCACAATATCCCAATCACCGGAGGTGCTGAAAACCAAAAGTGCCAGTCCTACATCGTAAGACCAGCACCTGGAATTTAGCATATAACCGTAGGCACCATTGGCGGTGTTTCCTTCTTTACTAAACTGTGGATCCCCTTCTGGTATAAGAAAAGAAGCTGGATATCGATACCAATCATCATATCCGCTTCCGGTAACGCCAACCGTTACGTCCGAGTTTACATCATGGACTCGGACGATTTTCTTTCCTGCAAAGGATTTCGTAAAAGCAATATACCCCATAGAACCTCCTAACTTACGCTGCAGGTGTCAACAAGGTTACCTTCAATATCATAGGTATTGAGGGTAATCTGATCCTCATAGACATCCATGACCGTATATTTTGGAATATTTGTATTTATGGTCAGTTCATTCCAAGGGGCTGCAGGATAATCATCCACCTCATACTTGGAACCGGTACTTGTTGCCGCCGTAAAGAACATCTTGCCGGGATAAGTTGTCCTGCAAAGGAAATGTTCATGCCCGGCAAGCACCATGCAAATATCGGTTTCATCAACGATAAAACTGGTCAGACCTTCACGCAGGGTTTTTATCTGCGTTGTCAAGGCTCGTTTACTTGTGGAATACAAACTGTGATGCATCAAAAGAATTGCCCATCGATAGCTGTTATGATCCAGCGCTCCTTTGATGAAGTTCTTATGCTTTTCCACATCTGCACTGTTGGTATCGATGCTGATAAACAGCACGTCATTATTCTTAAAGTAAAAATCAGCCTCATTCGCATTATCCGGCAGACCAAAGTGACCGAAGTAGTTTGTATTTTTGTCATGGTTTCCTCTTACCGTAGCAATCGGAACGGAATGCTCTTTTGTAAACAGATGAAACTGCTCTGTTCGGGTAAGAGCATCCGTAATGGCATCCACCTGGTCACCCATACTGATGATCATTGCCGGAAGCGGGTCTAATACTTTCTGAACCTTGTACCAGACATCTGCCGAGGACTGGTCGATGATCTGCGGGTCTCCGCAAATCAGATAACGGTTACTGTCGTTGTACCGAAAGGACTTCGTTACACTTGTACCTTTGCCGGAAATCGAGTAGGTATGCGCTGCATTCAATGAAGCGGATACAACGGCATGGTAGGTATAATAGCCTGGAACCACCACCGCACCAGAAACTTTGTAACTGACACCATCAAGCGTAAGTGTGCAGTCAGAGGTAAAGTTTGTAATCCAGGTAATAATGAGTTTGCCCTTCTCAGCACCCGGCTGCACAATGGAATCCCTGATAAACGGCTTCGGTTCATCCGGCAGAATCGGAGGATTGCTGGGAAGATCCCCGGAGCCAACAGTGCCGTCATAAATGATGTTTGTGGTCTCTGTCAAATACTCAACATCCTCAAAAACATACAAGGATGCATCAAAGTCGGCATATCTTGGAAGAGCATCGTCAATAATCGTATCGTCAGTCAGCGTTGGCCTTAAGGTGTATGTTTTTGCATACAGAAACGATTCCCGCATTGGCTCTCCGGTGTCCGGGTCAATCGGCACCGGATTGATGATTTCCTTTACGGTTCCCGGCAGGTTATCGGGATCTACTTCTTCTCCGTTATCATCGACCCACTTGTAGTATTTTAGTGTGAAGCCCTTAATGCCGTTTGAGCCGTTTTCATTGATGATGACATCCTGCCTGTACCAGTAGGTTTCCGAATGGGTAATCAGATCTCCCACGCCATAGAAGTCCGTTTCACGATAATAAACTTCGCTTTTCCAGGTACCGTCAGCGTGTAGAAAGCAAAGGGCAGAACGATACTGCTGGTCGGTATAAGTGGTGACTTCCACTGCGAGGTTCTTTCTTGCCTCTGTGATATTCTTATGCTTTCCTGAAACAACACCCTGGTATTTCTCATCATAGAACTGGTCGCAGTAGATATAACTTGGGAAATTGATCTTTGCGTCCGGCGGCATATCCACTCTGGCAATGACTCTGCCTGTGTATCCCGAATCATAGTCCTCTGCAAGCTTTGGAAAAAGAGAGTAGTTATTGACGTTAAGCTGACGCTTGATAAACTCGATGGCTTTCAAAGAAGCCTCTTTATACTTTGCATCATCAAAGATGTTTGTCATGACTGCATCTCCTCCTCTGTGTAATCAGCATCCGCAGGAACCGTACAATAAAAGACCAGAAGCGTACTTGTTGTCGAATTCACCCCGGTCAGCTTTGCACCGATATACGGATTAAACTCATAGGTGTCCAGCTTTAACAGTTCAACAGTTCCTATTGTTCCGTCATTGGTATGGATATGGAAATAAGGGCGGTCACGATATGACCTTGTAAAATAAAACGTGCCGTTTCCGATCATCTCCCCAAATTCAACCGTGTATTTTGCAGTTGACTCACGAATATCAGAAACCTCTCCTGCAATCTCATACAGAGAATCGTTAATCGTGGGAAGATACTGGCCAACCGTAATGCTTACTTCCTTGTAGTTAAACGGATTCCAGTCCATACCCACCACCCGGCTTTGGGAATCAATCGATAACGGCTTGAAGTTTATTTTTATCTCATCACCCAGGGTAAGCTTACCTTTTTGATACAGTGATAATGTATAGCTTGTCGTATTCTCCGAAACGTTGTGGCTGTAGCTGATATCCTGAACCAGGGAAGATTTCATGATGTCAATTGCGGTTTCAGAGCCGATGTGCTTTCTGATTCCGATAGAATATCCGTCATATTCAATCTCGCCTCCGACCATTGCAATCAGCTGCATCACGCAGGCTCGTCTGGTTACTTCTCTGTTGATAAGAAGGGTTACCTTCTTGTCGAAATCAACCTCACCTACGGTAAACGGGGTATCCGCAAGCAATACCTTCATGATATTTCTTGGGGTATCCGACATTTCAAAGGACTGCACCGTATATTTCTCTTCATTCAGCAGAAAGGAAATATGGTCACCGGACATCTTTGTGTAGCAGATGCCACTTGAAATACTCTTTTTTATCTCTGTGACATAAAAGACCAGACCATCAACCTCAACGCGGTCTTTTAAAGAAACCACACCTTCGGTCTGTCTGGTCATCAGAGTAAACTCTATCGTGCATTCCCCGTCGAGTTTTTGAACGATGCTGCAGGCATTGACTCCCTGGTAGGATTTGATCAGTTCTCCGCTGCCGCCATCTTCTGTGGATGAATAAAAGTTAAGCCTTGGATGCGGCGGGATTTCTCTGTACCTTGGATAGACAGTCATATCCTCCTGCACATTTTTAAAGGACGTACTCCAACCGATAAAAATGAACCCTTCATATCTTGGCGGTACGGGTGCCTCGGCATCCTCTCCTTGAATCACATACTGCGTAGAAATGACATCCGTGCCATCTTTGTTTAAGAAGCGAACGGTATAGTATTTTTCTGCTTCAATACTGTAAACTCGGATTCCTGAGACAGTGGCACCCGTAGCTGCCCTTGAAGAGGAGCCAATAGCCAGGTTGACATTCTTTGCCGCCATTTTATTTCCGGCTTTGCCAATCTCATCCCCATCCACAAATAGGGTAACAACACCTTCATCGGTTATTTCTATGCCGACCGTCTTGCCGGAGAAAGCATTTTTATCAAGTCCGGCAAAGCCTTCATCCCAGCCATAGGTACTGTCATTGAAGCACCATAACTGCTTTGTGGCATTGAAGACCAGTCCCTCATCAAATGAAGTAGAGGAATCGTCCATCATGATAAATCTGCCATGCTGGTCAGAATCCCAGCTGCCTTTAAAGGAGGCTACATCAACCTCCAAAAGGCAGCCTCTTCCCACGACATTTTCCATGAGGGCATATGCCTTCATATAATTGGCATCACCATAGGAAAGGTAAATTCCTTCCGGCTGCAAAGAAGCATTATATCCAAGCTTGGCTTTGACACCGCCGACCGTATCCGTCAGTCTTTCATCCTCTGTTCTTTCTTCTCCAAGAAAATTCCATTCATGGATGAGTGTCTTTTTATATACTTCTGCCATCGAGTTCCTCCTTCCTACACCGTACCAAGGTTTCTGAGGGATGCTTTGCCCTGACGATATTGAATCTGCGATACAAGTGTGGTGATCGTCTTTCCATCCAGCATGATAGGCTGGTTTAATGTGACACTTGCATTTTCACTCCCACTATCCACACCGGATACATTCGCATTTACAGACGCTCTCATATCCGGAATGACTCCATCTAAATTCATGGAGGATGCCACACCATCGATTGCCTTTTCCACTGCACTCTTAGATTTGTCGATTCCCTTTGCCAAGCCATGCATAAAGTCCGGCATCCAGGATTCATAATCGGTAAGCGGTCCTTCATCCGGCACAGAGAAGTGAAGGAAAGATTTGATTGCACTTGCAACACTGCTCACCGCATCCTTGACAGCACCAATCATGCTTCTGATACCATTGACAATTCCCTGGATCATATCCTTGCCCCATTGAAGAGCCTGTCCGGGAATGCTCTTGATAAAGTTGAAGGCCGCTGTAAGACCGTTTACAATCGCATTTTTGATATTCCCGACTGTGGTGGTAATGGAAGTCCAGATGTTGGTGAAAATCGTGGTCATCGTGGTATGGATTGCCGTAATGATCGTGGTAACCGTTGTCTTAATGGCATTGAAGATATTTGTGATAGTGGTCTTTATCGCATTCACTACGGTTGAAACAGTATTCTTGATACCCTCCCAAATCGTAGTAAAGAACGTAGAGATAGCTGTCCAAACAGTTACAGCAGTTGTCTTGATAAACTCCCAGGCTGTTGTCAAAAACTGACTGATTGCTTCAACAGCAACCGTCACCGCATTCTTGATGTTTTCCCAAAGGTCAATCCAGAACTGCCTGAAGCCTTCATTGGTATTCCACAAATAAATAAAAGCAGCCACTAAAGCTGCTATTGCTGCAATGATTAACATGATCGGATTTGCCAGCATTGTGGTGTTAAGTAATGCAAACGCACTCTGAACACCTTTTATTAAACTGACCACCTTTGGCACAATGGTCATAATCGTACCTACTGCAGATATGACCTTCCCAACGATGATAAGAATCGGTCCCACTGCAGCCGCAACAAGAGCAATCGTTACGATAACCTTCTGCGTTCCCTCATCCAAGGAGTTCAGCCAATCCACAAAGGATTGAATCCAGCCCACAATCATCTTGATATAAGGCATAAGCAGCTCACCAAGAGAAATCGCAAGACCCTCCAAGGCTGACTTCAAAATCGTAAGCTGACCCTGCAGGTTATCAAGCTGTGTATCCGCCATTTGCTGTGCCGCACCACCGGAATTGGTAATGGACTGCTGCAGTTCATCCCAGCTGTCACCTGTATTTGCAAGGAGTGCATTCACAGAAGATAAATCCGTTTTATTAAAAATCTTACTGATGATATTGGACTTTTCTTCTCCCGTCATTCCATCCATAGCGGTGTTCAAATCACCGAGGATATCGTTCATGGAACGCATATTTCCTTCGGAATCATATACCTGCAGTCCCAAACCAGCCATCGCATCAGCAGCTTTATCCGTAGGATTCTGCAAGGAAAGAATGATGTTTCTAAGATGTGTACCGCCTTCAGCGCCCTTGATACCATTATTAGCTAAGATACCAAGTGCTGTATTCAGTTCTGCCGTACCGCCTTTCACAGATTTCGCAGTCGCGCCGATGGTCAGGATACCTTCGCCAAGCTGTGCCACCGAGGTGTTGGTGCTGGATGCAGTCTTTGCCATCTGGTCAACCATCGTTCCGGCTTCACTTACTTCCATGCCAAGTGCCGACATTGCATCTGTAACCATATCAGAAGCAGATGCCAAATCAATATCACCCGCCGCAGCAAGGTTAAGTACCGTAGGAAGTGTGTCGCACATTTGCTGGGTATCGTATCCGGCAAGGGCTAAGTAATTCAGAGCCTGCGCACACTCACTGGCAGAGAAGGCCGTTTCAGAACCCATCTTCTTGGCCAGTTCATTTAAGGTATCCATCGTGTTTACAGTCTGACCATCTACGGTACTCATGGCATCTTTGGTAATTCCCATAGTTGCCTGAACCTGGCTCATGGAACTTTCAAAGGAGGCAGCTGTCGCAACTGCCGCCGTTCCG
Organism: Clostridia bacterium; assembly: GCA_009929525.1. Classification (GTDB taxonomy): domain Bacteria; phylum Bacillota; class Clostridia; order Lachnospirales; family Lachnospiraceae; genus Oliverpabstia. The sequence continues at coordinate 17,724 of SAAH01000016.1, forward strand.
AGCCCGGTCACTGCCGCTGTTACAGGCAGCATCTTTTGACCCGCAGAAGAAATGTTATCTCCTGCCGTTTTCATCTTTTCCCCGGCGGATGCAATTTTCTGAACCGCTATTGCTGACTGATTGGCCTGGGTTTCCAGCTTCTTCAGTTCTGCCTCCGTTTCGATGATTTCCCTTTGAAGGGCATCATACTGCTCCTTTGAGATATCTCCGTTTGCCAGGGCAGTGTTTGCCTGTTCTGCCGCCGTCTTTAAGGCTTCTAACTTCTCCTTTGTTTCCTTCACCGCATCTGACAGCAGCTTCTCTTTTTGCGCCAAAAGTTCCGTGTTGCCGGGATCCAGCTTCAATAGTTTTTCTACATCTTTAAGCTGCGACTGGGTGCTTTTGATTTCCTTGTTCACACCCTGGAGCGCAGTCTGAAGTTTTGTGGTATCACCGCCGATTTCAACGGTGATGCCTTTTATTCTGTTTGCGGCCATGATAGCACCTCCCTCCAGCCTTTAGAAATTATCGAATTCATCCTGACCCGCAATTTCACGATACGGATATTCATCGTTTCTGCTTTCCGCGAACATATCATTCACCATACCGATGGTAAGCAGGTCAAGATCTCGAATCGATATCCCAAGCTGTACGCATCGAAGCAGGAAAAGAGGTGTTGTCATCTGGCGTTCAGTTGCGCGAAGTTTTTTTTAGACTGAACATCCGTCTGAACATTAAGGCCCCAAAGTTCAATGATTTTCGGAAGCGCCTGATAAATTGAAAAGGTGTTGAAATTATCAAGCCACTCCTCAGGTGTATCGGGAATAGACGGATCTGCGTGTTTGGCCATGATATATGCGATATTTTCAAACATCTCAAGAGAAAACATATCAAGATTTGAGTTCTCTTCTGCATTCTTTCCTACGGCTTTTTCCAGTGCGGCAAGATCCTTATATACATCCCTGTGAAATTTGATTCTGTAAATACGCGGAATCGCAGCAGATGCCTTAAACGGCACCTGCTTTCCATCGATTTCTATTGTCTTAGTCAGTCCCATTAACCTTCACCTCCTGCAGGCAGCATATCCTTGGGCAGATACACCTTTTCGTACCATGAGTTGTAGGCAGTCTCCAAAGTCGCATCTGAAGTACGCGCTTTTACATATCCGCCGGAAAGAGGGCTTGCTGTAATGGTGAGTGTTTCTGTCTTAACTTCAATCTCATCTTCTTTGGTGGAAGACTCAATGGTCGGTCTGGATGCGACACAGCTGTAAAGCACGTGACGAATCTTCTTCACATCACCATCAAACTCAAACAGCAGTGCGAACTTCTCTGTCTCCACCGTTGCATCCTCGATAAGAACACTGTTGTCATCCATCGTTTCCTTAAGGATGTCCGTTCTAAAGGACTCAGGAACCATCGCAAGTTCCAGGTCACCTTCGTATCCCTGGTTATTTGAAATGGTGTAATATGCGTAACCATCTGCATAGAAAACAGAAGGCTCTCCGTTGGGGTCAAGGGAAAGGGAAACCGCACCGGGCATTGCGACCGGAGTGCTGTAGGTAATACTTCCATCTTCACCGATGGTAAGTTTTGCATAATGTACGTTGCGGATATTAAACTTGACCTTGTTTTTCTTGTTAGCCATATCTTGTATCCTCACTTTCACATAGAAATCTCAAACGAGAACAAGACCTCATACAGCTTTTCGCTGTCGATCCATGTTTCCGTCTGGTCATAAAAAATGCCGTAGCTGTCAAGCACGGCGATTACTTTCTCCTCGACAGCAGGGTCTTTGCTGTCGGTATACAGTTCGATATGAACCTGTCCCACTTTGTGATACACTTTTCCATCCGCAGCAAAGTTATCACTGCCGGGGATCAGATAACACAAGAACGGAGGGTCGGGACTTTCACCCTCCGCAAAATGGTCATAGGCAAAGGGGATGCCCATTTCCGAAATCATCTGTACCAGTTCTTCCATCATTTCAACGCCCTTTCTATTTCAGCTTCCAGCTGTTCGATACCGACCGCCTCGGCTGGTGCGATATGAGGCTGTGCCTTCGTCCTGCCACCGCCACGCTTTGCATGACCATGTTCCAGGAGGTGTGCCAGCTGATACTTCTTGGGCGAATGAACAGTCAGATGCAGACTGTGGGCAGTCTCAAGCGTGGTCTTTGCCGTCCAGCTTGAAGCGTACTGCCCGGTCTTTTTCGGGGCATTTGCTTTGATCTCATCTTTGACCGTCTTTCCGGCTTTTTTGACCGCTGACTTCATTTCATCGGTTGCGAGGTCTGCATATTCCGTCAGACCTTTCATGATCTCATCGGCCATCTGGTCGATACGCACTTTGCTTCCTGCCATCCTTACCGCCTCACTTTCGAGCAGCGGAATTTCAGACTCTTCCGCTTATTATTCTGGTGATCGACCGCAATGATGTTATACAGTTCGCCGCCATACACAATGCGGTATCCGGAAGGCGTGACTACCGCTGTCTCACTTGAGTACCGAACGGTAAAGGTCAGGTCTGCGGATTCCAGGGTTTCCCCGGCGCGGTATACTTCTGTACCGCTCTCGCCACCGATGGTGGCATAGCACGAGAAATAGTCCGTCCAGGTGTTCTTCCGGTTTCCAATGGCATCCGATATGACTGCATTCTTCTGTATCTGAATCCGAAGGTTCAAAAGACCGATATCCATCAGAATGCCTCCTTTCTGCTGCCCGAAAGCAGGGAGCGGAGCGAAATGGTCAGTGCCTTATGGTCAGCTTCCTCCCGATGTTCATACAGATAGGCAGTCGCATACAGCACAGCTACCTTGGCGTTCGGTTCGATTTCCAAATCGGATAATTCATCCGTGCGGAGAATATCCATGCATAGCCTTCTGGCGGCAGTCAGGATATTCTCAATCAATCCGTCATCATCCGCTGTGTCCACTCGGAGATAGTTCTTTGCTTCATCCAGGGTAATGATCATTCATACCACCGCCTTTCAGAAAAATGGGTGATGCCACCCCGAAGGATGGCATCACCGGATTACTCGGACTTAGGCTCCAGCGGCACCCTTCATCTGAAGCACCTTGATGGCTTCAGGAAGAACCAGCTTACCGTCCACACGCTTGGATGCCAGGAAACCGACCTGACCCATATCCGCATAACGCTCGTTGAGACGCTTAAAGGTAATACCCTGGCGGTCACCGATCCAGTAGTAGGAAAGGTCACCGAACATGATCACCTTGGCACCGGCGGCGATCTCCGGCATATAAGGAGAAGTCAGAATCTTCTTGCCCAGGAGGGTCTCATGGTCACCCTCATGGAGGGCAGGCTGCCACAGATACTGACCGTTGGAATCCTTCAGCTTACGAACCGCACGAACGGTGGAGTCGTTGAGAATCCACACCGCATTCTTACGGTAGGGAGCCTTGATGCTGTAGTAAAGGTCGATGATCTCATCGGCGGTGATTGCCTTATCGCTGGCAGCAGTCACACCGATCTCCGCACCGCCAGTGACATTCAGAATACCAGTAGGCTTCTTATTGCCGTCACCGACAATAAATGCCTCCTCTTCCTTGGCACCGATGCGGCGGGCGAACTCTTCCTGGAAATACTTCTCCAGATCGAAGGCGGAGTCGTTCAGAAGCTCCTCGGAAACCTTGATGACGGTGCCGACCTTGTGGGCATCGATCTGCTCCTGGCCGAATACATCATCGCTGTCACCGTAGGAACCGCCCTCATCGATCCAGTTGGCAGAACCCTTGGTACGAACCACCGGAATCTTGTGGACACCGTTGGAAGTGGTGAACACATGGGCGAGAGAACGGATGGAGCCTTCCTCTTCCATGCCGGAAACCAGAGTGTTCTCAAACTCATCGGGTACCAGATAGCCGCCCTCAGAGTCAACACCCTCGGACAGGGCATTTCTTACTTCATAGGAAACACCGTCCTTGGCACGAACCTGAGTCCAGAATGCCTTGGTGTAAGCATCGGATGCACGGCCGACCTTGGTGTCCGGCTTCTTGGTGTTTTCAGGTTTCTCGGTGATCGGCGTGGAAACGGGAGCAGCCATCTCACGCTCCATCGCATCCAGACGCTCCTGGCGTTCGATCTCCTTGCCCAGGTTCACGATGTCCTGCTCCAGACCCTCGTAAATCTTGACATTCTCTTCGGAGAGGATACCCTTCTCGTCACGATTGGCAGTCAGGAAAGCCTGTGCCTTGTCCCAAGTCTTAGCGCGCTGGGTACGCAGTTCATTAATCTTGCTCATAGTAAAAATCCTCCTTAAGGTTTGATAAGATTGAGACGGGTCATCAACTCGTCATAGGTTTTGCCTGCCTCTGCAGGCGGTTCATCTTTGACGGCGGGAATCGCTGCCGCCTGAGCCGGAGTCATGCCTTTGTCCTTCGGCTTGTAATGAGCCGTCAGCTTGTTCATCAGCCTGGTTTCGGTCTCCTTGCCGGAGAAAGCATAAGCCGGAATGTCCGCTGCATCCTTCTTGGAATCCTTCAGAATGTCATCCGCAAAGCCAAGTTCAATGGCCTTGTTCGCATTCATCCAGGTTTCGGAATCCATGAGGTGGGACAGCTTGGCGCGGGAAAGGCTGGTCTTGATCTCATAGGCATTCATGATGCTCTCCTTGACCTCGTCCAGCATTTCTATGGCTTTTTCCATATCTGCCTGATTCCCATAGGCCATCGTCATGGGATTGTGGATCATCATCAGAGCGGTAGGGGCCATCAGCACCCTGGTACCGGCCATCGCAATGACAGATGCAGCGGATGCCGCAATGCCATCGATCTTGATGGTCACATCGTCCTGGTAATCCATCAGCATGGTATAAATCTGGCTTGCCGCAATGCAGTCACCGCCAGGGGAATTGAGCCACACAGTCACGGGGCCTTTGCCTGCAAACAACTCATCGTGAAACATCTGAGGCGTGACATCATCGTCAAACCACGAAGTTTCTGCGATGGTGCCGTAGAGTTCAAGAACTCTCTCCGACCCTTCGTCTGCCTGGTTCTTCCATTCCCAGAACCTTTTCTTTGTCTTCATCGGAACCCTCCATTTCTTTGAGATTGTTATTTGCATAAGCCGCCCCGGCAGAAACCAGGGGAAGCATATTGCCGTTGACAAGATAGAGGTCACCGCCCAGCTCCGCAGGGATACGGTCAAGGTCCTCTAACTCACGGATGTCATTTGCAGACATCCAGCCGTTCTGCCTTGCGGTGGCATAGCCGTTCATTCGGCTTGCGTAGTCACCACGGAGCAGACCTTCCACATTGAATTTGAAGAACAGCGTCTTCTTCTCCTCCTCGGAAAGAAGCGTCCGGTACAGAGCCTGCTCCCACCGGACAACCCAGGGGTCAAGGGTGTATTTCACAAACTCCAAAGACTGCTGCTCAATATTAGAAAAGCTCGACTTTTCAAGGTCACCCACCATATGGGGCGGCACTCTGAAAATTCGAGCGATCTCATTTATCTGAAATTTCCTTGTCTCCAAAAACTGTGCTTCGTTCGGAGAAATGGAAATCGGAGTATATTTCATGCCCTCTTCCAGGACGGCAACCTTGTGGCTGTTGGAAGAACCGCCGAAGGTCGAGTTCCAGGAGTCACGCACCCTTGCCGGGTCTTTCAGTGTTCCCGGATGCTCCAGCACACCACTTGGTGCTGCTCCGTTGGCGTAGAACTTACTGCCGTACTCCTCCGCTGCGATTGCCAGGCCGATGGCATTCTTCGCCATCGCAATGGGGCTGTAACCAACAAGCCCGTCAAAACCCAATCCCGGAACATGAAGCACATCGGAAGGGTCAAGGATGACCGACCCGGTTTCCATCGTTGGAGCATCATCGTTGGACTTCGTGTATTTGTAATACAGATGTCCGTTCTTGTCCCGATCCACTGTCATGCGGTCAGGCATCAGGGGATAGAGCGCAACGACCTCGCCCTTGCCGTTTCGGATGACCTGGGCATAGGCATTTCCCCAAAGGAGAAGGTGCGTCATGAGGGTTTCACGAAAGATGAAGGAACTCATCTCCGGATTCGGTTCATCATGCAGAAGCCTGTAAAGGCTGTGGTCGATGGCTTTCTCCTTGCCGCCACTTTCCGTATACCGATACACATTCAGCGGCAGGCTTGCCACCGCCTCGGACAGGATACGGACACAGGAGTACACCGCCGTCATCTGCATAGAGGTTCTTTCATTTACCCTTTTGCCGGATGCAGAGCCACCCATGAAAAAGGTGTAGGAGCTGCCACTCGTCCTATTCTGGGGAGCATCCCTGGTACGGAACAATCCACTTAAAATTCCCATATCAAATCACCATTCCTTTCAAAAAATGAGAAGCCCACGGCTGTCGTAGACGCTCTCGCTTGTATCGTTTCCGCATCGGATCGCCCGGTCGAGAGCCATAATGGTGGCAACCGCGCCGTCAATCTTCTCGGTTGATTTTGCTTTGTCTGCCTTGATATTTCCGGCAGGGTCGGTTCGAATGAAGATATTATCCATGTTCCACCGAAGAACCGGATGCCCTCCGTGTGCCAGCTTCTTTTCCAGGGTCAGCTTCATCAATTCCTTGGTAGGAGGGGACATGGATGCAAAACCCTGACCCATAGGCACGACCGTAAATCCCATACCTTCCAGGTTCTGCACCATCTGAACCGCACCCCAGCGGTCAAATGCGATCTCCCGGATGTTGTATTTCTCACCCAATCTCTCGATGTATTTCTCAATGTAGCCATAATGGACAACATTTCCCTCCGTTGTCTGGATGTAACCCTGCCGCTCCCACACATCGTAGGGGACATGGTCACGATTCACACGGACGGGCAGGGTTTCCTCCGGCAGCCAGAAGAAGGGGAGAATATAATACGGTTCTTCATCCTCTTCTGGCGGGAACACCAGGACAAAAGCGGTAAGGTCGGATGTACTGGAAAGGTCAAGCCCTCCATAACACACACGCCCCTCCAGATCTTCCGGGTTGACAGGGAACGCACAAGCATCCCACTTTTCCATCGGCATCCAGCGGACCGCCTGCTTGACCCACTGGTTGAGTCTCAGCTGCCGGAAGGAGTTCTCCTCGCCGGGGTTCTGCCTTGCGGAATCGCAGGCGGCTTTGACCTTATCCATGCCGATGGTTTCACCCAGGGATGGATTCGCTTTCTTCCACACCTTCGGGTCTGTCCAGTCCTCTTCCTGTCCGGCTCCGTAGATGACCGGATAGAAGGTTGGGTCGATCTTCCGTCCCTCCAGGATATCCACTGCCTTCTGATGTGTCTCATAGCAGATACTGTTGGTGTCTGTACCCGCTGTTGTGATCAGGAAATACAAGGGCTGCATTCTTGCATCACCGGAACCTTTCGTCATAACATCAAACAGCTTACGGTTCGGCTGGGTGTGCAGCTCATCAAACACAACGCCGTGGATGTTGAAGCCGTGCTTGGAATACGCTTCTGCGGAAAGCACCTGGTAGAAGCTGTTCGTTGGTGTGTAGATGATCCGTTTCTGTGATGCCAGTATCTTGCACCGCTTATTGAGTGCCGGACACATCCGAACCATATCGGCAGCCACATCAAAGACGATGGTGGCCTGTCCCCGGTCGGCAGCACAGCCGTAGATTTCCGCTCTCTGCTCGCCGTCCCCACAGCAAAGCAAAAGAGCGACCGCCGCAGCGAGTTCGCTCTTGCCATTCTTTTTGGGAATCTCAATGTATGCAGTATTGAACTGTCGGTATCCGTTTGGCTTTACGATACCGAACAGGTCACGGACGATCTGCTCCTGCCAGTCCAAAAGCAGAAACGGTTTTCCTGCCCATGTACCTTTGGTGTGACACAGGCACTCGATAAAATTTACGGCAAAATCCGCAAGCTGCTCATTATAAACAGAGTCCTTTGCCTTAAACCTGGTCGGCTTATATTTTTTCTTCTTCACATAGTCACCTCCAAATGGCATAAAAAATAGCCGCCACCAGCTGGTGCGACCTTCATAACGAGATACAGAAGCCTCATGGCTTCCGCATCCGGGAATATTCAAATCCGGGATCAGTTGTGTTCCGTAAGGAGAATACACAAGGCGAGTTCTGCTTCCTTGCACGTTGGCTTAATGTCCCAGCCCCTGTCATAGTTGGCAATCCACTCGCCATCCATCTTAAGGCTCAACTTTGAAATCTTACCGCCGTTGATACCGTATTCCTCACTTGGTTCTTCATAAACCTTGACCCAGTAATGAACTGCCTTGTATTTTCCGCTTTCCTCCGGAATACCGATTGTGCCTTCTTTCCACATGATCCGCATCCTCCTTATTTCGCTGCCTTAAGAACATCTACCAGCCATTCTGCTTCCGGGTGGCTTTCGCCTGTGGCCTTTTCAAGAATCAGGCTTTCTTCGTCAATATAGCAAAGTGCCTTTCCGACCTTGATGAACCGAACATTTTCGTAACCCTTGATGCTCGTGCGGTAGACTCTGGCCTTCCGGCTTTCGCCATCGTAGCTTTTGCCGTCCCAGCCGTTGAAAGTAAACTGTACGCTTTCTGCGGTCTTGGTGAAATGTGCCTCAAAATCGGCTCTGGTGATTGCGGTGTTGTACTCCTTCAGTTCAAATGTTTCTCTCATCTGGTAAATGCCTGTCATGGTGTTTTCCTCCGTTTGTTTTGTTTTCCCTTTCGGTGTGTACATATTCGCTCTGAATGCACATATTATCAAGTACATTCAGAGCCATAATCTGCACAAATATGCGAAGGAAATGCCGGGCAATATGACAAGAAACAATATTCGATTTTATCTCCTCAACGTGAAAAGGAGCCTCAGTTAGAAGCTCCTTTGTGTTTTCTTAAAAGCTGTAGCGTTCTCCGGTCAGGATGTTCACCACCGTCTGACCTTCGCCAAAGGCCGCTCTCATCTCATCCAGTTCTTCCTGGCTTGCCGGTCTTACGTTCCTGCGGTATTCTGCAAGGCTTCTGCTGACCTCTTCCTCTCTTGCGGCCTTTGTGGCTTCCTCGTCGACCTCATTGGTCACGTAGGTGAGCTTCTCCAGCATATCGCTCATCAAAACCCGCCCAATGCAGTTCCTTGCAACGCCGTTCTTGTCGATGGTGATTTTGCCATTTTCCAGGTCTGCCTTAATCTCGGCAAGCTCCTTTTCTGCGCTTGCTTTCCAGTATGCTCCAAGGGCTCCGCTAAGTTCTCTTTCAAATCTTGTCATTGTATTTTCCTCCGTTTTCTTGGTTGTTTTCCTTTCGGTAGTGACATATTCGCTCTAAAACACACATATAGCAACTCATTTCTGAGGTATATATGTACCAAAGATCAGCGAGGAAAAGTGTGTATTTATGCCATCGCACGATGAATGGTCTCCAGGATTTTCTCCTGTTCCTCCTGGCTTACGCCGATGCTCTCAAGGGCCTGGCGCGTGCCGCAATCCGGACAGATCAACGTTTCGCCGTCTGTTCTGGAAAGTGCCGGATGGCCGGTGTAGCTGTTGCCGCAAATGGGGCAGGTTCTCACGCTTCTTGTCTCAGTTTTCATTTTTTTCCTCCATGCTGTCATGCATCGCTCTTTTCAGTATGTTTGCATCAAAGCCAAAATCGTAGTACCCAAGCAAACAGGTTTCCATGTAGTTTCTGGTTGGAATGCCCAGTGGTCTACTCTCATCCATGATGTAAACGAATGCCATCACGCTGCGTTTTCTGCTTGTCCGGATTCCGGTGTAGGTGATCGGCAGCTCCTTCTTGTAGTAGAAGGTCGGGTACCCTTCGTACCGGTCGAGGCGTTCTTCGTCTGCTATAGAAACTTCCCAAACCGCTACCGGGACCTTGCCGCCTGCGAAGGGTTCTATAGTCAGGTAGGAGCCTGTCTTGCTTCCCTTAAACAAAAGCCGGTAGTCGGCAATCTCGGCGGTACCAAGAACTCTTGCGTCCGGGCATCTCCATCGCATCTGGGTTAGGTTCAAATTGCTGCCATAGGCTAAGTAATATCTTTTCATTGGTTGTCCATCCTTTCTGAAGGGCTCACCCTTCTACCACCGAAAGCCCGCCGGAGCGGGTGTCGGTTGTATAAGGCTAAGTCCTTTATGCTCTGCAGCCGCTTCTGAAGGCTGCGTCCCCGGAAAGGCGGCGGGTCAGGACTTCTCTTGCAGTTGCGAACTCTTCGCCAATGAATCCCAGGCGAAGGAGCCAGGTGCGCATCGCGTATTTCGGATTTTCGTTCTGCTGAGGCTTGGCGCTGGCGCTTCTCACGCTCTTGGCCATCTGGCTAAGGGCCAGGCAAAGCTGAATGTAACTCTTGAGCTGTCCGGCGTGAAGGCCGTTGAGCTTTCCGTTTGCCGGTGCATCAAATTGGAAAAGGCGGAACTCGATGGTGCCCTTGGTGAAGGTGGCATGTAGGTTCAGCATGTGGTAGCGGCTATCGTTGTAGTGATGGCTGCGTCCGTAGTTGGCTCCGTTGCTCTCGTACCAAACATCTGCCAAGGCGCTCATGGACTGCGGCTTCTTTTTGTTGACCGCCTTCAGAAAATCAGGGTCAACCGGTCTGCAGTAGCGGCCTACTCTGTAGTCATCCAGTGCCAGGGCATCTTTCAAAAGGCTTTCGTGGCTTGCCATGATGTTGGCCAGGTTTCTCAAGGTTTGCGGGGTGTGTCCCTTTGCTCCGATGTGGATGTGGACTCCGCAGCCTCTGGTGTAGTCGCTCTTGGCACCGGCCTTGCGAAGGCGTCTGACCAGTTCCTGCAGGGTTTCGATATCGGAGTAGTTCAGGATCGGGGTAACCAGTTCGCATTTCTGGCTGTCGGCTCCGTGAATGCTGACATCCTTCTGCATTTTCCACTCGCGACCCTGCGCGTCCCAGGCGCTCCAGGTTTCGTATCCGTTGCGGCGGGCGGTGTATTCGTAGCGGCCTGTGCCAAAATACTCCGCTGCAAGGCGGGCTGCTTTCTCGCGGGTGATGTTGTTCATCTCAATCTCGACTCCGATGGTCTGCTTCTTCATCTCTTCAATCTGGTTCATGGTCTTGTCTGTCATTGCCTTTATCTCCTTCGCTTTTGCGTTTTTGTTTTCCCTTTCGGTGTGTACATATTCGCTCTACTCCGGACATATAGCAAGTTATATATGAGGCATAATATACACAATGATTTTCGTCGTGTGTTGTGTATATCTGTCAGAATGAAGAAGGCTGGAAAAGCACTCAGGGATGCATCCGTTCGGAGAAAGATGCCCCTAAAAGGAAACCTATTTTGAAGTAATGGCAGTAAAGTTTCTGCTCAAGATCAGCGCGGGATTCCAGGTACTTGGATAACTGATTCCTATCAACATCGGCCAGGGACTTCTCAAGCGTGGCGCGAATCTCTGACTGCTGATGGATAAGCTCGGCAATGGCGGGATCGTCATTTGGAATCTCTTCCCAAGGAGTAAGCCGACCATAGAACAGTTCCTCCAGAATATCGTGGGCCATTTACTCCACCACCTTCCTGCAGGCATCGACACCGAACGCCACACTCAGTCCGCACCCATTATCCCAGGCTACCATGATACTGCCGATATCATCCACGCCTTTGACCGTTCCCTTTGTTCCGATGGGCGGCGCTTGGGGGTCGTCCATTTCAAGGAGTTCTACTCTGCTCCCAACAGGGTACTGCTCCCGCAAGCGCTTAACTTCATCTGCTCCTGCGATTCTCATATTACTCACCTTCCTTTTTCTGACCACCTTTGAAGGCAGCCGATCCTGAAAGGTTCTTCAGCAGAATCTTTCGCACCTGCTTGTACTCATCACCGATCATTCCAAGGCGAAGAAGGAAACATCGAAACTCATATTTTTCATTGACGATTTCCTTTTCTTTTGCGGAAACCCGATGCGCGTTTCTGGCCATTTCACAAAGGGCCGAAATAAAGTGCATCCAGGCATTGATGGTGTCAGGATCGGAGTCATTTGGCAGCCAGGGAAAATCAAGGCAACCATCATCATCCCAGAGAACCGGAAGATGGTGGCTACCATCCAGTGCCTTCTTGATGAGAGGTCCCTTCGCCTGTAGCAGTGCTTTCAAATTCACAAGCGCGGTTTCGCTCATGCTGCTTAATGGAATGCGAATGCTTACCGTTCCTTCTGCTCCATTATCCGTTGTTTCGATATGTTGCGGTTCCATTTCTCTCTGCTCCTCGATAGCAGCTTCCTGTTCAGCAAAGTAATCTGCCTCTTCAGAATGGAAGCCAGCCACTTCCAGCGCTTGGATCAGGCTGCAGCTTTCTTCCGTATGTGCCGGATCAGCATCATCCAAATCGCTCCAGGAAAGGGCTCCGTCCTTTGAAATGGTGTAGGTTCCAACCTGGTATGCAAAACTTGGAGCCCCCAGGTACTTTGATCCGATGCAAAGGTGCTCGCTAATGGCTTTTACTAAATTCTTGCGGTCCTGGCCGCTTACGTTAAAATGGTAAATCATATGAATTTCCTCCTTCAATTTGGTAGGTACATATTCGCTCTAAACCGCACATATATCCAGTTAATTCGACAATGTAAAACCACCAAAGATTGCTGGAAGAATGTGTGCATATTAGTCCATCTTACCGTCGAGGTATCTCCAGTAAAGCCAAATGAAAATACCAAGAAAAATCCATCCGATCAGTAGCAGCACCAGAATTACCAGTGCCGCTACCAGTAGGATTCTCACGACACCTCCAGCTCTTTGACAAGATCTGCGTACATGAACTTCTCACCATTTCGGATGACATACACATCGTCCGGGTTGCCGCCGTCCTCCACATATCTTCGAAGAATGACGGATGCGTATTTTTCATCCAACTCCATCGTGCAGCAGATACGTCCGGTCTGTTCGCAGGTCATCAAAGTAGAGCCGCTGCCGCCGAAGGTATCGATCACAACGGCATTCATCTGCGTGGAATTGCCGATAGGATACGCAAGCAGGTCAAGCGGCTTGGAAGTCGGATGGTTCTTATTGCGCTTCGGCTTGTCAAAATTCCAGATGGTGGTCTGCTTGCGGTCAGAGTACCAGGGGTGCTTTCCATTCTGAAGGAAGCCGTACAGCACAGGCTCGTGCTGCCACTGATAATCCGAGCGACCAAGCACCAGAGAGTTCTTCACCCATATACAGCACCCGGCAAGGTGGAACCCTGCATCCACAAAAGCCCTGCGGAAGTTCAGCCCTTCCGTATCTGCATGGAACACATAAGCAGCACCACCCTTTTCCAGATGATCGGCCATGTTCTTCATGGCAGAGAGCAGGAACTGATAGAACTCCTCGCCCTTGATGGAATCGTTCTGGATGGAAAGACCGTCCGAACTCTGGAAGGACACTCCATACGGAGGGTCGGTCAGAATGAGGTTCGCTTTCCTGCCATCCATCAACTTTGATACATCCTCTGCGGAAGTGGCATCACCGCACATCAGGCGGTGTCTGCCTACAGTCCAGATGTCACCGCGCTCGACAAAGGAGGCTTTTTCCAGAGCGGAAGACAAATCAAAATCATCGTCTTCCGCTCCGGTCTCATTTTCCTCCTTGAAAAGGTCGGTGATCTCCTGTTCCTCAAAACCAGTCAGAGATACATCAAATGCCTCTGCCTGCAAAGCCTCGATCTCGACACGCAGCAGTTCTTCATCCCACCCGGCATCCATAGCCATTCGGTTATCTGCCAGGATGTATGCCTTCTTCTGTGCTTCGGTCAGATAGTCCACATAGACACAAGGCACTTCCTTGATGCCTTCCTCACGAGCAGCGAGGATTCTGCCGTGTCCGGCGATCACATTCAAATCCTTGTCCACAATAACAGGATTGATAAACCCGAACTCTCTCAGGCTGGCACGAAGTTTGTTGACCTGTTCAGCTGAGTGCGTCCGGGCATTATTGACATAAGGTATTAACTTGTCGATAGAAACCAGTTCCATCTGCGTTGTGGTTTTCGCCATCAGCCGCTCCTCCTTCTTAAGACTCTCTGAAGATTTTTTCTCGTATCCGGCAGATTCCTTTTGGGAAGGTTCTGCCGGGTGTTTTTCTTTGGAAATGGGGATTTCTTTTTCTTAGCCATGTCAGACACCTCTCCTTGTCCGGAGCAAGCGCTCCATCACATCGTCCTGCGGGGTAGCCCCCTGGAAATCCACAGAGCAGTTTTCCTTCACAACCTGGAAAATCTGATACCAGATCTGATTGGTCTGCTTCATGTACTGCTGTGCCATCGCAACATAGGGGGAAGCGCAGGCCGCACCAGTTGTCGGATGCTTTGCGAGAAAACCGTACTCAGAAATGCACTCCTCGCACTGAATCCAGCGGCTGACGCTCATGGCGTACTGTTCCACCAGCTGCACATTCACAATAGCAGCGCATCCTCGTTCCTTCAGCCATTTCCATGTTTCGTTATAGACCTCTTCTGCGCAGAGGGAACCAACCTTCTGCCGTGCTTTGAGGTAATCCTTGAGCGGGGGAATGTCCTCCCCCTGGAACTGAGCAGCGTCTGTGAATTCCATCACGGTGGCTGCCTGTCCATCGCTTATTTTTTCAGCCAGTGCCTTTGTTTTCCGGCCAGCACCCATCCGGGCACCGCCCCTGGCTGTACCGTCTTTCGCCATTCAGGCACCTCCATTTCGACTTTTTAACGATAGGGGGTTTAATACCCCGTTTGAAATCGCATTTTTGTGCGTTTGAGGGCGGCACCGTTGCCCGGTAAGGCAATCCGTAGAGATTTTGACCGCCCCTACCCTTTTAGGGAAATGACTGTCATGACTGTCACTCGCAGAAATCTCCATTAAAAATAGAAAAGTCTTTGAAATGACAGTCACGACTGTCACTTGAAGTCTTCTGCTGTACTTTCTGTTTTCGTTTCATCAGACACTGACTTCCTCTGCCACCTGTCACCACGGTCTGCGTGTAGTTTGGCATGACAGCTTTTGCACAAGGAAATAAGATTGTCTCTGCTGTGCGTTCCACCTTCTGCCAAAGGCAGCTTGTGATGTACTTCCTCAACAGGCACAATGATTCCCTTGGCGTAGCATTGCTCACAGAACGGATGCGTCTTCACATAGGAATCACGAATCCGCTTCCACGCTCTGCCGTATCTACGGTGTACAGCAGGGTCTCTGTCGTACTTCTCGTAGTTTCGGTTATAGAGTTTTGTGTGTTCCTCGCAGAACCTGTTGTCTGTCAGCTTGGGGCATCCAGGATAGTGGCATGGGTGCTTTGGCTTACGTGGCATTCGGGTAACCTCCTTCCATTTGTATTTGAGGATGTACCACATCTGCTCTGCGTAAGAAACTTTACGATATGGCATAAGTTCCTCCTGGCATGACAAAAGCCCCGGAAGGATCACTCCTTCTGAGGCTTCTCATCAATTCTGAATTTGCATCTTAACAATACCACATAGGGCACCGTTGCAATGCGTTGCAAACAGATGCATTTTTCCTACCGGGGTACATTTTTTGAAGGTTCCGGTTTTTCTGCCGGAACCCCCACCCCTGGGGGATGCTTCATTTTATTTTCGCAGTCTAACAATACCACATAGGACACCGCTGCATTTAGTTGCAAACAGATGCATTTTTCAGATCGATGGCATTTTCCGGCAGGATGATCTTTGCCACAGCCTTGTTGTGCCAACGCTGTACGGTTCCTCTGTCTACGCCAAGTTCGTCAGCGATCATCGACCACGAATAATTATGGATATACCGGAAACGAAGAACCGCCTGCTGCTCGGACTTATCTACCTGGGCGATGACCTCACGGATCTGTGCCTTCAAACAGATCAGGCGTTCCTGTTCACGCAGGACTTTTTCCTCCATCTCCCACAGCTTTTCAAGGGTACGGATATAGGGGGCATCCGTGTTCTTGCTGGCATTGAAGTGTTCCTCAAAGCCGGGGCTGGAAATGCTCTCAGCCATTGCTTTCAGTTCCTCGCATTCAATGGTGTGGGAATGGATACGCTGATCCAGAAGATATGCCTGGTTCAAATACTCTTTTACTGTCATGCCGTTACCTCCTCATCGAGTCTTCTGATAAGGAACTCCGGATCAAGGTCAGTCAGCAGGGAGAACCATTTACTACGGAAGAACCGAAGACATTCTTCTTTGGTATCCTGTGCATCCCGGTTCTTTCTTCCTCTGGACAGTTTCTTGTTTGCCTCTCTGTAATCCCTCACGGCCTGCAATACGATAGCATTCGCAAGTTCCTCGTAAGGGTCAAGGTTTGAATTCTTGCTCATATTGAGTTCCTCCGATTTCACATTTTTCGTTCCCTCGGATTGACTCTCATTGACTCTGATTTACAGTTCCGCTCTGACCGCATCGATCAGTGCCGTCTGCGTGTTGTCCTTCTGGGCTAACGCTTTCAGAACCCTTTCATCAATGCTGTCCTTTGCGATAATGTGCTGTACCACAACGGTGCCGGACTTCTGGCCCTGCCGGAACAGTCTGGCATTGGTCTGCTGGTATAACTCCAAAGACCAAGTAAGACCGAACCACACCAGATGGTTGCCTCCTGTCTGGAGGTTCAGACCATGTCCTGCAGATGCCGGATGGATAAGCCCTACGGCAAACTCCCCACGGTTCCACATCTCAATACTTCCGGGGGAAGAAATCCTTGCATACTCCACCTTCAGCTTGTCCAGGAGTTTGGTGATCCGTTCCAGGTCATGCTTGTACCAGTAAGCCACAAGGATGGGTCTGCCGTTTGCCGATTCGATGATGTCCTCCAAGGCATCCAGCTTCCGGTCATGGATGCGGATCACGGAATCATCATCTGCATACACAGCACCGTTTGCCATCTGGGACAGCTTATTAGAAAGTGCTGCGGCATTTGCGGCAGTGACCTCATGCTCCGGGATATCCAGGATTAGGTCTTTTTTCATATCTTCATACCGCTGCCGTTCCTTTTCATCCAAGGTGACAGGGTACTCGGTACTGATGAGTTCCGGCATTTTCAAGTGGTCAACCGCCTTCATAGAAATCGTGATGTCACCAATTCGGTTATAGATTTCATGCTCTGCACCGGGGAGTGCCTTATAGGAATACACGATATTCCCGTTGCAGCGGTCGGGTCTGAAGAAGGTGGTTCTGTACTGCCCGATGAACCGTCCCAACCGTTCACCCATATCCAGGCACCGGAATTCGTAGAACAAGTCCATAAGTCCATTACTGCTCGGTGTTCCGGTAAGACCCACCACTCGTTTCAACCGTGGACGGAGTTTTAAGAAAGCCTTTGTCCGCTGGCTGTTTGCCTTAAAGGAAGAAAGTTCATCCAGGACTGCCATGTCGAAATCCAGGTATTGTCTGTCCTGCTGCATCAGCCACACAAGGTTTTCCCGGTTGATAATGTATATTTCTGCATCGGCTCTCAGGGCGGCAAGCCTCTCAGCCGGAGTGCCGATGACAACGGAATACCGAAGTTCCGACAAGTGATCCCATTTCTTGATTTCCTCCGGCCATGTACTTCTCGCCACACGTAGGGGTGCTACCACCAGGACTTTGCTGACCTCGAAGCGATTATGCAGAAGCTCCTCGATGGCAGTCAGGGTGATCACTGTTTTGCCAAGACCCATATCGAGGATTGCTGCCGTTATGGGATGGGTCAGGATGTATTCGATGGCGTATTTCTGATAATCATGCGGATTGAATTCCATCAAGAATACCTCCAATCTGTCCAGGGTGGTCAAGCACATACACCTTCTGGCCCAGGAGCCGAAGCTGTTCATGCCTGTGCATCTGCAACTTTCTCGGTTCTTTGCCGGGAGCCTTGACCTCCACGAATCCGACCTTCCCATCAGGTAATATGACAATGCGGTCGGGCCACCCCGATGTGCCGGAATTCCACTTTTCGCAAAGGCCGCCCCGGCTGCGAACTTCCTTTGCTAACTGCTGTTCGATATATTTTTCTCTCATGCGAGACCTCCATCATTCTTTACAAGAGTGACGGTCGTGAACCTCGTTTCATAAAACCCCTATATAACAAATTTTTCTATTTTTTCTCTCTATAGGACTTTTATATATGGAGTATCACGACTGTCACTTTTGGGATAAATGCTGTGGGCAAAGTTTCTGAAATGACCTTCACGACCGTCACACCTCGACATTTACCCACAGCCACTTGGGTTTTTGAGTGTCACGACCTTCACTTAATCCAGAAAGTCCTGCCCCTCCTTCAATTTCAGCCCATAAACAAAACTGCCCTTATTGGACTTGCGCTTAAGGTATCCGGCTTTCTCCAGGGCACCATAAAAATCAGAAGTGCTGCGGACATACTCTCCGTTTGCCATGCAGCTGAAACGGTACTGCTGATACAAATCTCCGGACTTCTCGGAATAGGAAGGATCGACCTCACAGCGTTCCTCAATGAACTGCCCCAGCCAGTCGTTAGATTCCCGGTACTTGTCGATCGCCTCTTTCACCACCTTCGGCAGCTCCGTGTGGAAGTTTGCCTCGATAGCCTTCTTCGCTCCATTGATGATCCAGGTCATAATGTAGGGACCGGCATTCTCGTAAAGGTAATCCGCATAGTTCTTGATGTCGGACTTTCCGGTGATCTTGGCATTGAAGGGGATAACGATCAGACGCCGCCAGATACCGTCATCGTTTGCACCGACCTTCGGCAGGTGGTTGGTGTACAGCACCAGGGTATGGGACGGAACAAAGTGGAACGGGTCCTTATACTTCTTCTCCGCCTGGATTTCATCGGTTGAGCAAAGCTGCTTTACCATTGAGGTGTTTAAGCGGACACCTTCCTCCATCTCGGATGCGATGATGAGACGCTTGCCCTTCAGTTCTGCAGCCTCCGGGCGGGTGTTGTGCTTGCAACTCATGGTGAGCGTGTCCGCAGAAATCTTTCCGGCATAAGTACCGAGGACTCTGAAGATGGTATTCCAGAAGGTGGACTTACCGTTTGCACCGCCGCCGTAAGCGATGATCATATGCTCCTGGTAGACCTTGCCGATTGCTGCCATGCCCACCGTAGCCTGGACATAGTCGATGAGTTCCTTGTCACCGCAGAAGAAGGTGTTGAGCGCCTGCTCCCAGATTTCCTTTCCGGTATCACCGGGGGACACATTCGTAATCTTGGTGATAAAGTCTCCGGGATCGTGGGGGCGTTCACCGTCCAGACCCTTCGCAAGGTCAAAGGTGGCATAGGGGGTATTGAGCAGATTCGGGTCAAGGTCGAGCTGGGATACATTGATGGCAACCATCGGCTTGACCGTATTCTGTACATTGATGATGTTGCGGTAATTGCGGTACTTCATCACGAACTTCAGATAGGTATCTGCGCCCAGAAGGGCAAAGTACAGACCCATGATGCCTGCATCGGCACAGCCGTTTTTGAGGTTCTTGCCCCTGTCTTTCACATCTGCCTCCGGGATTCCGGCAGCTACAAGGTTATCCTCTGCGGCTTGAACAGCATCCTTTGCATCCTGCAGCTGAAGGTCCATGAAATCGAGGGAAGCCCCAAGAGCCAACTGCTTGTCCTCCTGCCAGCATTGGCCGTCAAATCGAAGAAGATCGGTGGCACTTGTGTATCGCAGTTCATTGCCAAACTCCCTGGCGAGGACTTTAGCTTCTCCCAGATCGGAGTAATCCTCCGGCTTCATGCCTTCTTCTTCAAAGTCGGCATTGTACTCTTCCGGGGGAACATACCCTTCCTGGTTCTGGACTTTCTTGGCAAACTTCACCGCGCTGTTCCAGATGGTATTCAGTTCGCTGTCATCCAGGGGCGGATCGCACTGCTCCGATCTCTGCAGGAACACCTGATAAGCCTTGTCGCACACACCATATTTCTTCAGAACCCTTCCAGCAAAGCGACTCATGGTGTTGTTACGGCTTCCTTCCAGGATGGGGCCTCCCATCGGCAGCTTCTGTTCAGCCTTCTCCACTTCGGTCTCAAGTAGGTCGGACTGATCCAGGGTTTCATCGATCTGCAAAAATCCCTCATGCCAGACCACATCGGATGCCTCGAACTCAGAGCCGTAGAAGAACCTCGCAGCATCCTGGGCCTTCTGGTCGAAAAATGGATACTTCTTCTGAAGCGCGTTTTTTACCGCTGTGTACATAGCGGGGTCATCATATTTCTGGCAGGGAAACAGAATATGGTGTCTGGGTCTTGCTGACTTATTTCCCTTGGGGAGCATATTGTGGCGGCTCGGAATGATCACATGGTCGACATCGGCAAATTCCTCTTCCAGGTCTTCCACCGTCTTCCAATCGTTCGGATCGTCCGATTCGTTATCAACATCCTGCGGAATCACATAGGATTCAAGGAAATTCTCAATGCTTCTGTAGTTATCTTTGTATCTGGCAAAGACCTGGTCGTACTTGCCCGCCGCCACGAGTCCGGCGGGATCGGTGATGACTGCTCTGTTCGGATACAGGCAGTTACTGGCAACGCCAGTGCTGTTTGATGTGTATAAAATCAGTTCCATAAACGAATCCTCCTCAGCTGATTTCTTTGCACTCTTCCGTGAAATAGCGGATTGTCATGTTTTTCTTCTTTGCCTTTGCAATCTCTGCTTCCATGCCGGAGGATATCTTTTCACCAAATACCCACACCTGTTCGCATTTGCCCATCAGAACCATATCCATAAAAAGAGCAAGGTCTCTTTCTCTGGTTTCTGACATGAACTGTGGCAGGAGCAGATGAGCGGCTAACGGTATTGCCCCCTGATCCACCGCAAAACGGCAGTATCGTCTGGCCTTTTCTGTGTTTCTATCCACCTCCCCGGAATAGGGGGAACAGATATAAACCAGAGGTCTCCACTTACGAGCCTCATTCTCAATGTTGCAGACAGCCTCATGAGCTGTCGGGTCATAGTACCCTTCACTGTTAAATCTACTAATTCCCATTGGTCGTTCTCCTTTCGTTAGAAGGTAAGGACTCCTGTCCTCCCGTCAGCTATGCAGCCCTCTTTGACCGGATTCCGAACTTTGGAGAAAAAAGTGAAAAATATTTTTTGAATTGTGAATCTTCCTATTAAATGCGAATGCCCCACCGGGATGAATTTCTCGGTGAGGGCATTTTTTTGTTTGAAAGTT
Source organism: Clostridia bacterium (assembly GCA_009929525.1). GTDB lineage: Bacteria > Bacillota > Clostridia > Lachnospirales > Lachnospiraceae > Oliverpabstia. The sequence goes on from SAAH01000016.1 coordinate 38,685, forward strand.
CGGAAATACCTCTAAGCGGGATGCATAGCTGGTGCCAGGAAGAGCAATCCGAACATCCGGCAAAAAACTTTCAAAGATTTTCGCCAAACTTCGGAAAAACAGATTTTCCGGCTGCATAGCTGACAGGAAGGACAAGAGCCTTTCGGAAATGGAGGTGCTGCAGATGCAGAATGCGATGCGTGTAGACGCAATGCCCCAGGAAGATGAAATCCCGGATGAGGAACTCATCGACACGCTGATTGCCATAAGCGTGGTGGCAAAGAGACTGGCAATGAAGCTGAGAAAAATCAAAGACGAAGGAGACAAACAGAATGAACCACATGAATGAAATCTTACAGCTGCTCGACAACATCATCGTATGTGGCGAGAGCATGGCAAAGATCGGCAGGCTCCTCAAGGAGTTCATCCCCGAATTTGCAGAGGCGTTCCCTCAGAAGACCAAAGCAGAACAGGTCATCGAAGCCGACACTGCTCCGGCTGCCCTTCCCGAAAAGAAGGAAGAACCTGCTGCCAAGACCTACACCTTTGCTGATGTCCGCAAGGCATTCTCCGCAAAGAGCCATGCCGGATACACCGCACAGGTCAAGGAACTCATCGGCAAGTATGGCGCTGACCGTCTTTCCGATGTGAAGGAGGAAGATTACCCGGCTCTGATGGCAGACCTGGAGGTGATCGGATGAGCAAACACGCTTTTCTCTCACCGTCAGCATCACACCGCTGGCTGAACTGCCCGCCTTCCGCAAAGCTGTGTGCGGAGGTTCCGGATCAGTCAAGTCCATATGCACAGCAGGGCACCTGCGCCCATGAACTTTGTGCCTACCTTGTAGAAAAGGCTCTCGGCAGGGATGTCAAGGACCCGACTGAGAACCTGGACTACTACGATTCCGAAATGCAGCAGTGCGCGGAAGGGTACGCCGCATTTGTCATGGAGGAATATGAAAAGGCGAAGCAGACATGCCCCGATCCGGAAGTCCTCATCGAACAGAAGGTGGACTTCTCCAAATGGGTCGAAGGCGGTACCGGCACTGCCGACTGCATCATCCTGGCAGACGGAACCGCTGAGATCATCGACTACAAGCACGGGCTTGGGGTCCTTGTTTCCGCTGAATCCGAAGATTTCGGTGGCAATCCGCAGCTGATGTGCTACTGCCTCGGTATCCTTGCCATGTTTGATGGCATCTACGACATCGACACCGTGAAGATGGCGATCTACCAGCCGCGCCGTGAGAATGTCAGCGTCCATACCATGACAAAGGACGAACTCCTGAAATGGGCAGAGGACACCCTCGCTCCCACCGCTCTTCTGGCTATGGAGGGCAAAGGCGAATTTGCTGCCGGAGACCACTGCCAATTCTGCAAGGTGAAAGCCACCTGCAGAAAGAGAGCCGAATACAACCTGGAACTTGCCCGGTACGATTTTCAGATGCCGGATACCCTGGAAGACCATGAGATTGATGCCATCCTCATGAAGGTGGATCAGCTGGCATCCTGGGCTGCCGATGTCAAGGAATACGCACTGAACCAGGCTCTCCAGGGAACAGACTACGGTCACTTCAAAGTGGTCGAAGGCCGGAGCAACCGCAAGTACACAGATGAAGACCAAGTTGCAAAGGCTGTCACCGATGCAGGCTATGACCCTTATGACAGATCTGTCAAGGGCATCACAGCCATGACCAAACTCCTGGGCAAGAAGAAATTCGATGAGCTACTTGGCAGCCTGACTTTCAAGCCCCAGGGCAAACCGACATTAGTACCCAAGTCGGACAAGCGTCCGGCAATGAAAAATACCGCACAAGAAGATTTTAAAGAGTAAAGGAGAACAAAAATTATGGCAAAGTATATGAATCCCACCAAAGTTATCACCGGTCCTAACACCACCTTCAGCTACCTCAACTGCTGGGACCCCAAGGCAATCCAGGGCGGCACTCCTAAGTTCAGTGTTTCCCTCATCATCCCCAAGTCCGATGTGAAAACCATTGAGAAGATCAAGGCAGCTATCCAGGCAGCCTATGAGGAAGGTCAGTCCAAGCTGAAAGGCAACGGCAAGTCCGTACCCGCACTGTCTACCCTCAAGACCCCGCTGCGTGACGGTGATTTGGAACGTCCCGATGACGAAGCCTACAAGAACAGCTACTTCATCAACGCCAACTCCGGCACTGCTCCCGGCATCGTGGATGCTGACCGCAATCCCATCATCGACCGCTCCGGGATGTATTCCGGGGTGAAGGGTCGCGCCTCCATCAACCTGTATGCCTACAATGTGAACGGCAACCGTGGCATTGCCTGCGGTCTGAACAACCTTCAGAAGATTTCTGACGGTACTCCTCTCGGCGGCAAGTCCCGTGCAGAGGATGACTTCGCTACTGAAGACGATGAGGACTTCCTCAACTAATCGATACCAGTGAACCCATATTCGGGGCGGCGGCACACACCGCTGCCGCCCCACACTTTTAAGGAGGATTTGACCCATGAGTAGAATTTATACATCAGAGCAGGTATCCCGTGGTCATGTGGATAAGATCTGCGACCAGATCGCAGATGCAATCGTCACGGACTGCCTCGCCCATGACCAGAACAGTCGCGTGGCGGTGGAATGCCTGTTCAAAAACAACACCATCATTATCGCCGGAGAGATCACCAGTAACCATGAGCCGGACTATGCAAAACTGGTCTGCCAGGTCATGGACCGCATCGGCATTGACAAACTCGGTTATGAGAGACTCGAAGTGAAAGGCATGATCAGCAAGCAGTCCGCTGACATTGCTCTTGGCGTAGACAAGGGCGGCGCTGGTGATCAGGGCATCATGTTCGGCTATGCCACCAATGAAACCCCGGAGATGCTCCCGATTCCTTTTGCGGTTGCGACACGCTTCATCCATCACCTGGAAGGCTTGAACTGCGAAATGTTCAAAGCGGATGCAAAAGCCCAGGTCAGCTACGATTATGAGAGTGGCCGCATCACCACCTTCCTCTGCTCCGTGCAGCACAGCGAGGACGCATCCACAGAGGACATCCGTGCCATCATTGAGCCTTTGATGATCCTGACCGCTGCAGAGTATGGTCTGAACACAGACTTTGAAAAACTCATCAATCCTACCGGACGTTTTGTCATCGGCGGTTCCAAGGCTGACTGCGGAGTGACCGGAAGAAAACTCGCCTGTGACACCTACGGCGGTATCGGCAGGATCGGTGGAGGTGCCCTCTCCGGCAAAGACCCTTCCAAAGTTGACCGCTCCGCTGCCTACATGGCACGTAAGATTGCAAGGGATATCGTCCGTGGCGGTTATGCCGATAAGTGCGAAGTCCAGATCGGATATGCCATCGGTAAGGCGGAACCCGTTTCCGTTATGGTTGAAACCTTCGGAACCGGTCGTGTCTGCAACCACCTCCTGCAGGGATACATCCGCTCCAACTATGACCTCACACCGAAAGGCATCATCGAATACCTCCATCTTCTGAAGGTAGATTACAATGCCGTTTCCTCCGGCGGACATTTCGGAAAGGAATGGCTGCCTTGGGAAATGGACGAGGAAGAGGCTGAATATCTCTACGGCGAAGAATAATCTGAATCTGCCGGGGTGTGGATACTCGCACCCCGTTTTTTACTACAGGAGGCAATTATGGACAAAATGAAATCATTATCTATCGACCTTGAGACATTCTCTGATGTCGACCTAAAGAAATGCGGTGTGTACCGCTATGCAGAATCCCCCAACTTTGAAATCCTGCTTTTTGCTTATTCCGAGGACAATGGTCCTGTCAAGGTGATCGACCTGGCGTGCGGGGAAGAGGTTCCGGAGCATATCCTTGCGGCTCTTACTGATGAGGAAATCACGAAGTGGGCCTATAATGCATCCTTCGAACGGGTATGTCTTTCCTACTGGCTGCGCAAGCATCACCCGGAGCATTTCTGCAGCTACAGCATCCCGGAAGACACCGTTGGATACTATCTCGCCCCGTCATCCTGGAAATGCTCTCGCATCTGGGGAGCATACATGGGACTTCCACTCTCCCTCGAAGGAATCGGTGCTGTGCTGAAGCTGAATGACCAGAAAATGAAAGAGGGAAAAGACCTCATTCGCTATTTCTGTGTGCCGTGCAAACCCACCAAGACCAACGGCGGCCGCACAAGAAACCTCCCGGAGCATGACAGGGAGAAATGGGAAACCTTCAAATCCTATAACAAGCGCGATGTTGAAGTGGAACTTGCAGTGAAAGACCGGCTGACCAAATATCCTGTCCCGGAGTTCATCTGGGATCAGTATCACCTCGACCAGGAAATCAATGACCGGGGGATAGGCGTGGATATGCAGCTCGTCAGGAATGCCATCAGCATCGATGCCCAGACCAAACACTCGCTCCTCTCCCAAATGCAGAACAGCACCGGACTGGAGAACCCAAACAGTGTCAGCCAGATGAAAGGGTGGCTTTCCGGTAGGGGAATAGAAACCGAATCCCTCGACAAAAAGGCTGTCAAAGAACTGCTGCCGGATGCCGACAGTGAAGTAGCCGATGTACTTCTCTGCCGACAGCAGCTTGCCAAGTCATCTGTCAGCAAGTACAAAGCAATGGAGAACATGGTGTGCGCCGACAGCCGGGCCAGAGGATGCTTCATGTTTTATGGTGCGAACCGTTCAGGGCGGTGGGCTGGCCGGGGCATCCAGTTGCAGAACCTTCCCCAGAACCACATGGAAGATCTGGAAGAAGCCAGAAACCTCGTTCGTGACGGCAACTTCACCGCGCTGGAGCTTCTCTACGATAATATCCCGCAGGTCCTTTCAGAACTGATCCGGACAGCCTTCGTACCAAGACCGGGGTATAAATACATCGTCAGCGACTTCTCTGCCATCGAAGCAAGAGTGCTTTCCTTCCTTGCCGGAGAACAGTGGCGCATGGATGTATTTGCAGAGGGGAAAGACATCTACTGTGCAAGTGCAAGCCAGATGTTTCATGTTCCGGTTGAAAAACATGGCATCAACTCCCATCTTCGCCAGAAGGGAAAAATTGCCGAGTTGGCTCTTGGTTACGGCGGCTCCGTTGGCGCATTGAAGGCGATGGGGGCTTTGGAGATGGGCTTACAGGAGGAAGAACTCCAGCCCCTGGTGGATGCATGGCGCTCTTCCAATCCCAATATCACTGCATTCTGGTGGGCGATAGACGCAGCTGTCAAACAGGCTGTGATCTATAAGACCGCCGCTGACACACACGGTTTCCATATCTACTACCAGGGCGGTATGCTCTTTATCGATCTTCCATCAGGCAGACGGCTCTCTTATGTAAAGCCTCGAATGGGTGTAAATCAATTCGGCTCTGACAGCGTGACCTATGAAGGAACCACCAATGGGAAGTGGGGAAGGATTGAAAGCTACGGTCCCAAATTCGTGGAGAACATCGTCCAGGCAGTAAGCCGTGATATCCTGGCTTATGCCATGCAGACCCTTTCCCACTGCTTTATCTGCGGTCATGTACATGATGAACTGATCATCGAATGCAGCCCCGATGTATCCCTGGATGCTATCTGCGAACAGATGGGGAGAACCCCTCCCTGGATCAAGGGACTGCTTCTTAGAGCAGACGGGTATGAATGTGATTTTTATAAGAAAGATTAAGCCCATAAAACCACGAAAAGGCATCGGTCAGTTTGATTTGACCGATGCCTTTTGCTTCGCACACTCTATATTTTATTTACTCTTCATCCGGGATAAATGCATATCCAAAGTGACACTGTCCATTACTGATTGCTTCTTTCACATTGGTGCCTGTCTGTCTGAACCAAAGCATAGATGCTCGCATTGTATCTTCTTCTTTTAAGTCCACGATATGGAACCAGATTTTTGCGGTTTCTTCTTCGCCAAATTCTGGAGGGATAATTGCTGCATCACCTGGGCAGGTAGTTTCATCTCTGTTTGAAACAATCTCCTTAATTGTGGCAGAATACTTGATGTCGTTGTATCCTTCACCAATGGCAAAGTACATTTTTACTGTTTCACCAGATCGAATAGCATCGTTATAAAAATTAACCTTCTTCTTATTCATTCCAGTAGAGAGGCTCATGGTACTAAACCATGTTTCGCCATGCTCCTCGATACTTCTCATATACGCTTCCATAGTTTGAGTACCGGTCAAGGGTTCTCCATCCACATCATGAGAAGTACCCAGTTTCATAAAAACATAATCATTAATTGGCTGTGAATCTTCTTTCTGCATAATAATCTCCTTTACACTCCCCACATTTAAAGACTTCTGTAACAGTTCGTTGTATAACTCAGAATCCTTCGCAAGCATATAGATTGTCATCATGTCCGTTAATGCTGTGGACTTTGTAATACCCTTTGTTGCAATAAATTCATCAAAAATTTTCTGTGTTCTTTCATCAGCATACAGTGAAACATATCCAGGTCGTGCCATACTCGTTCCTCCTTTTCAAAATGTACCGCATTGTCTATCGACTTGTTAATAATAAGATACCACACACTTTAATCCATGTCAATGATTTTGTACCGCAAATTCGATGGACTGCACAAGCCGTGATCTGCTTATGCAGTCCATTGTAATCAGAAGTACATTTTCAGTAACGTCTCCAGTGCTTTTTGTGCTTCTGCACGGTAATACTCGGTATCACCGACCTTGTTTGCACTAAAGTTCTGCGTGTCAATCTGGTCAAAATCGGAAATCCCCTCCGGCGCTGTACCAAGAACCTGATTGCGGACACGGTTCGCTGCATCGTGCTTCAGATGCATACGGGTGGCAAACTCTTCTCCCTTGTATCCCATGCCCATGAGGAGCATGGCAAGACAGTGTTTCGGGGACTTGTCCATCATGGCCTCGAACTTAGCCACGATTCTCTGCTGAGCTTCAGAGAGATTTTCTTCTTCAATGAGAATCGAATCTGCTGCCGGAACTTCTGCCAGAGTAAGCCCATTCTCGTCCTGCTGCTCTTCAATGCTGACCTTGGCGATCAGCTTTCTGTCGTACTTGCCTTTGTTAGGACAGTTGATGCAGGATATCCGGTTATCACCGTTCTTCTTCGGACACTCCTTATATGTACCATCCTGCTGGGGAATCATGCACCGACCCTCTGTAGGTGTCGGAAGCAGCTCTCTCTGCCAGGAATTGAACTGGGCTTTTGCCACAGTTTCAAACTCCTTCGGCACTGCTTTCAGCACAGCCTTTACCGACTTCCCGGCTTTCGTGATGGTAACAACGCTCTCTTTGTTGGTCACATTGTTCTTGACATCTTCCTCGTCATAAGGGGTGAATACAAGCACCTCATCAGCCTTCAGCGGTTCTCCGTTGTAGTTTACAGTAACATTCTTCTTTGTCATAGTCTTGTCCTTTCTGACCGAATAAGTCAGAGGGCAAAACAGTGACTGACGTCCTTGGAGGTACTGCCCCAGCCGAAAATGAACGCACTTGACCGGGGGTACTTCCATCACTAATTGCGCTCGACCTCTCGGCCTGCAAAAATTTGTGATGAATGTGTACCCCGCCTTCGGACGTCACTCCGGCGGTATTACATTTTTTTGAGCATTGAATGCTCAGATGGCAGCGCAGTGATCTGTGTTGCCGTCTCAGAATTCAATCTGGAGCCTTTTCGCGGAATAAAAAAGACAGCCAGGGAACACCCATCTTGGGTATTCATCCTGGCCGTCTTGCAGCTCTGTGGATGTTATGCAGCTTCTTTGCGTACTGGCATCTCAACCAGATCATAGTCACCATTCGACTTTAGCGTAAAAGTCATATCCACGCCTCTGTCACGAATTGTGATTGTTTTTTCTTCCGGGTTCCAAATAGCCCTCAATTTACCTCTTGAATCTCGCAGTTCTGTCATCGACATTCCTCCTTTAAAGTGAATAAAGCCGGGATAGAGATCAGAGCATCTACATGATGCAATAATTTCTACCCCGGCTTGGTTACATAATGAACGGCACGTTCAGGTATCTATTCTGTTAAACCATGCTCGGACTTTCCAGTTCCTGGTTATTCATTTTGATTTCCAAGCACGGACCATTATTAAACTGCTGGCATATCGCATCCCACGGTTCATATGACACGACGTTCCCGCCCTTCATATATACCAACGACAAAACACCATTAACAAGGGCCTTGTATCCCACCAGCATTTCTTTTCCGTGAGTTACATAAATTCCGTTTTCTCTTTTACTCATCCAGTATCCTCCTGTTATAGATTGTTATGGTCTTCGTAATCCTCATCCAACCAAGCAGCTATATATCCATCAGATGTACCAACCGGACGGTCTAACACGCTTGGCGTTTGATTTGTATTGGATAGCCATGTTTCTTCCACTACTTTCTCGTTGTCTGTATCTACCAATATCACCGATATCGCAGAGTTGATAGGAGCGCCCTTGTACTGGTTAACAACATAAGCGTATATTGTCGGATCGCAGAAAATAAAAGTAGTCTTCTGATTTTCAAAATAATCAGGCTCCCATGCATCAACGAGGAATGTCTTTGCAAACAGACCATTCAATCTGTCAGTGAAAAAGCCCATTGGTCTGTTATGCTCGTCGGTTTTGTATGTGTTCACATCGAAGTACCACAATTGCTGTGGCGCATCCTCAATATAAAAAGCAAAATCAAAATACAGTCTCATTCCGTACGGCGCATCTGTCCGTCTTCGCTCCAGAGAGTCCGGAACTTTCACAATAGGAACATCTCGCTCAAGAAGAGCTGCCACAATGGCGTTTTTTGCTTGCCGCTCTCTATTCATGCTCTCTTCTCGAACCGAATAATGAGGACCCATTGAAGCCCTACGTTCATGTTCTTTCTTATCCCTCATACCATTTGCCAACATAAACATATCCAGATCAATCTTGCTTTCAGGGGCTCTATGCTCGTATATTGCTTTTACAGTATCCTCCGAAAGTGGCTTTGAAATTTTTCCGTTTGCGATACGTGAAAGAGTAGATGCTCCAATTCCACAATCCTCTGCAAACTGTGCCATAGTTCGGTTTATGCCCTTCGCTTTAATCACATACTCGCTTATCCTCATTATGTCAGGTGTCCGAACCTGTACATACTCGGTATCTCTCTCCTCAGCCATTGCTCGAACCTCCATTTCATGTACTTGCAACTTTCTTGCTGTTCTATGCAAGAATAATAACACACAAAATAATATCTGTCAATACCTTGATGCAATATTATTGCAATTTTCTTGCAAGTCGTTGCAAGCCGCTTTCCTACTCGTATCTGGACGTAGCTTTCTATTCAGACAGCTTGTCAATAGAAGCAATCCATTCCAATATCTCATCAGCGGAAAGCGTACCTTCCTCCTTTTGCTTCCGTCTTAGTTTCATCCCCTCTGTTAATTCCGACAGCTGCGCTTGCAGATCGGTTCTTTCTGGATGCCTTTTTATCGCCATCTTAAACCGCATATACAATCTCCGGTATTCTTGAGTCAGGACGTCATATTTCATTTTCCTGGCCCTTGCTGCATTGGCCCCAACATCCCTGCAGGCTTTGCTACTATCCTGGGGAGACGGATACCCGCAGTAGAGTGAATCAGATCGTCCCACCGGAACAAAATACTGCCCGCAGTTTTTGCATTTGACGAACTTTGTCTTTGCATCCATGGCATGGGCAGCTTCAAATAGGATGAGCGACATCGATGACTTGATCGTGTAGATGGAATGAAACGCATTATCATAAAACATAATGTGGAAATCAATATGCTGGAAGTCCGTGTTATCAGCATACAGGCCCCAGAAGGCCATTACCTGATTTTCCTCATATTCCTCTCCCGATACCAGCATATTGAAGGAATGCTTAAACGCGACATAGGAATTTGCATATGCCGCATAGGCGGTCAACATTGCCTGACCGATGGTACTGATACCAAAGGTCTCAACGCCCGTTTCCTCCAGAACGAAAGATTTAATCTGATCTGTATCCTTATCCTTGTTGAGTGGGGCAATCAATTCTTTCAGTTCTTCTTCGTTAGCGCGATTGAAGTCAGCCATAAAGCCTGAAAAGTCCGCCAGAATCATCACCGCTGTGATTACCCCAAACTTCTCCAGACAGGCTTCATAAAGATTCATGAGTGCGTGACCACCGTTTTCTTTCAAATAAAGCTTAAAACTGAATACGAAACCTCATAAACATGAAACCCTGGTAGATTACTTTACCAGGGTTTCTATTAGCTTGTGTGGCTAACAAATTGTTTTCAAAAGTATCGTCAGTTTACCGTCCTCACAGATAACATTGACGTAATCTCCGGAGTTAATGCTCATGTACGGTAAAGTATCACAAGAAAATTATGTCGAATTGACAGCCGCCTCCGCTATACCGAATAAGGAAATAAAGAGTCCTCAAATTTTGC
>SAAH01000242.1 GCA_009929525.1 Clostridia bacterium
CTGGAAATCACCCCTGATAAACTTGATGGCTCCTTTGATTTAATGGTAAACGTAGGAATAGGGGCTGGATTGAAAGAGCTTCAGCAATCTCAAATGTTGAATCTTCTTAATATCCTTCCTTCTCTTGCACAGCTTGGGCTTGTTAAACCCAACCATGTCCACTATGTTGTATCAAAGCTTTTGGAGAGTATGGGTTACAAGGATATTGAGAACTTTATTGAAATGCCACCTGAAGGTGCGCAGATGCCGCAGCAAGGACAGCCAGAAGTGTCTGCACAGCCAATGCAGACAGCACAAGGCCCTGCCTCACCTGTTGATGCACCTACTATGTTCATGTAGCCCCTAACTATTTACAGCAAGTATGTTAGTATAAATTTAGATTGGAGTGAATGCTATGGAGATTGACACAAAGATGCGTACATTTGAATTGATTAATTCAAATGAATGGCAACTAATAAAGGAACTACTTCGTGTGTATTCTAACAGTTTGATTGTAAAGGGTATTCAGCTTACTGCTGAAGAAGCAAATGATAGGAAGAGGGCACTATACCTATCGTCTGCTAAATACTTTGAAGATTTTATCAATCAGATTGAAGGGCAGGCACAGAAGGAAGTCCAAGACAGTAAAGAGCAGGAAGTAGTCAGACAGACTATTCCTGAATTTTAAGAGCGACCTTATGGGCAACGCTCGGAAAAGGGGAGATAGCGTATGGCATGGAATTTTCCACAAGGTGATGTAGTATCTGAAAATGATCAGGAAGTAGAGGAGCTTACAGAGGAGTTGGTTGAGGGCCAGACAGGCTCTGCTGATACTGAACTTCCTTCTGTAGAGGAGGCTACTTATGTAGAGGATCATGAACCTGAGCAGCATGAAATGGGGCAGCGTGTTGACCACACGCCAGAACAGCAGACAGCTGAAAATGAACCATTTGCAATGCTAAAGGTTTATGGTAAATACATACCTGTTCAGACTAAAGATGAACTTATCAACCTTGCACAGCAGGGCGTAGACTATGATAATAAGATGTATAAGCTACGCGAGTGGCGTGAAGTTATTGGCGTGGTGGAAGAGAATAAAGTTGTTCAAGAAATGGTTAGACGTGCTTTAAAAGGTGAAGACGTAGAATCATTTGTTGATTTTGATGGAGTTAAACAAGACTTCAGCGATACTAAGAAGTTTAAAGAATATTTGAAGAGGCAGGTAGATACAGAACTTTCTCCTTATCGTCAGAAAATTGATGAATTGGAGAGGGAGCTGTTTTTTGCCGATATGCGTTCCAAAGACCCTAAACTGTTTGATACTGTATTCAATCTTTGTAAAGAGGTGTATGCACTTCCTGAAGGAAGTCCTAATTCTATACCTGCTGGATTGAAAAAGCAGATCAATGAGGATAAGGAAGTTTTTAAAATCTTTTATAATTTTGTTCGGGATAAAGTGGTTGCGTATCAGACCAATCAACCACAACCGGATATGCCTACTGAACTTAAACCTGAGCATAGACAGGTAGCAGACAGCATACCTGATAAACAGGTGACTCAGCAAGGCACTACGTTAAAAAGAACTGTCAGAAAAGCACCAGTTCTTGAAAATGGACGGGATAACAGCACAGCTGGAAACTCTACAATTTCTGACGCTGAGAAAATATGGAAGATGCCTTCTTCAAAATTCCAAGAACTAATTAGAAGAGCTGAATCAGGATATAAAAGGTAATAAAATAATCTAAAATTAAAGATAGGAGCTGTTTTAGTTGGCTTACAATATGTCCGTTACAGGTACTACTGCTCCCGCAAGTGTAGGTGCTGACGTTACTGGTTGGCAGCATGCTGATGGTGGTGCAGGAGAACTTTTTTCTGCTGCTCAGGCTTATTATGATAGGAAGCTGCTTGAAAGGTCTCGTCCTAAGCTTATTGCTCAGGACTTTGGTCAGAAGCGTCCTCTTCCTTCCAACAACTCTCTGACCATTAAGTTCAGAAAGTATAATGATCTTTCCAGAGCCATTTCCAGTCTTCAGCTTACTGAAGGTACGATTGGTGACGGAGAGAAGATGTCTATCACAGACATCCTCGCTGCTGTTCGTCAGTATGGTAACTTTGTTACTATTACCGATCTTGTTCAAGTGTCGATTGAAGACCCGGTTCTTAATGAAGCCGTAGACCTGCTTGCAGAGCAGATGGCTGATACCATTGATACCATTACGTTCTCTGCTCTTAATGCTGGAACTAACGTTCGTCTTGCTAATGCTGCTGCTAATGTTGGT
>SAAH01000243.1 GCA_009929525.1 Clostridia bacterium
CCTGCATCCGTTAAGCGTTTCTTTCGTTCTTCACCATTACCCCACAAGCCTTGAATGACTTCCTTGGCCAGCGTCTCAACCGATTTCTTTTCTGTAGGAGCAGGTGTGCTTTCTTCTTTGGCAAGATTAAGCCCTGCACTTTGGATAATCGCTTTGTAATCCTTATAGGCATAGTTCATATCCAAATTGCCTGAATAACCATTCAATTTGCCTTTGCTTGTGTACTGCCAGATACCATGACGAAGTGTCGGTTCTTTACTCGACCACTGAGCGACCCAGAAATCATAAGGTGCTAGACGATCCAGTTCTGTTAAATCTTGAAACCAAGAACTAGATGCATAGATACCGGCATAATAACCAGCATTTTCTACTGTCTCGCAAAAGCCTACCAACGCATCGGTAATGGCTTTCTTGCCACTTGGTCGTTGGTGATAATTATCCTCTGTATCAATAAATACGGGATAAGAGATGGACTTGCCTTTGATAATTTCTAGGCATTTCTTCGCTTCTGCTATGCCCTTGGCTTTGGTATTGGCACAGCTGTACCAGTAAACACCGATAGGAATACCTCTCTCGTGAAAGGCTTTGTAGTGTTGTTCAAAGGCATCATCCTTGTGCAAACTTACTCCTGTACCGTGGCCCGTATATCCTGCTCGAAGGATGACAAAATCAACTTCTTTTGCAAGTTGGTCATAGTTAATCTGACTTGGTTTTTGCCACGTACTAATATCAATTCCTTTAGTTTTCATGATTATTCCTCCTCGTCGCTCTTGTTATGAAGCTGTTTTAATACATCTTTTAGTTTTTCTGGGATAGGTAGTCCAAGGTGAGCTGAATTTTCTAAAAGCGAAATTCCCTCATTTGATAGATAGAAGAAAACAATCGCTGTTCTTAGTACGCTCCCATCACCAATCACATAGACGTCTAAAATATTGGCTACACCCACTAAAACAAAAATCAGCACTTTACGGCTGATTCCGATAAATCCCACTTCACTTGATAGGGTCTTATCAGCGATTGCACACAAGATGCCTGTTAGATAGTCGATGACTACAAAGACTAGTAACGCATATAAAAAACCATCTGCCCCTCCTAAAAACCATCCGAAGAATCCACCGACTGCTGTTATCACAACTTGGATCCAGTTCCATATTTCTTTCATTTAAAATTCCTCCTTTTGTTGAAATAAAAAGAACACCTACTTTTGCAGATGTTCCTTTGATTACTCTATTTGCTTTGGTAGCCACTCCCAGAGCATTAAATCCTCCTGCCCTAGTGACCACATACACATGCCTCGAAGTTTCCACCGATAAGCTGCTTCATTTGCCCAGTACACAAGACTATCTACATCTTGATAATAAAGAATGGAAAATCCGTCACCATCACCTAAGAAAAGACGAGATATCCAGATGTTGATATCCCTTGGAATGATGGTGACACTATAGTCATTTCCGCACTGAATGGACGGCATCATATCTGAATGAAAAAAATCATAATCTAGGGAGATGCTTTCACTTCTTGTGGCTGATTCCTCAAGGTCTGCTGTTAAAGTAAACACTTGAAACTCATCATCCCAAGAACAGTTACTTCTTGATAGCCGTCCATAAGTTTTAAATGTTCCATCGGGCATAAGCACGTCAAAGCGTTCATAAGGCTCATAGGTCCAAGCATCACCTAAGCGAAGCAACTGGCAATGGACTTTATTATCCGAACGAATACCTGCATACCCTGTCACATCCGAGCAAGTGGCTGTAAAGCGCAGTGTATTAGATGCAGAGGAATAGACCCGCACTTGATTGCCACGCTTTCGAATATCTAGAGTGTAAAAGCTTGGATTCGATCGAATGTTTGCGGCCGATGTTTTTGAAAAGCTGGTGGCATAACTACCTTTTAAAGTAGAACCTTCATACAGTTCAATACGCTGGTTATCATAATTAAAGCAACAATAAATCGTTCCAATAAAAACACCTGCCTTGCCACTAAAGGTCTCAGGAAAAATAATCTGCGCTCTTAAATGGATATCTGAAAAATTGTTGTAGTTCCATGCTAACTGCCCCTTACCCTCCAGTTGGGAATAGGGTCTATTCATCGAACTGCTTGTATCTTGCCAAACACTCCATTCGCCCGATAAGGTTGTCCAGTAGCTTTGGGGGAGAGGGTTATCATCTCTAAAATCCTCATACCACACAAGGGCAGAATCTGCTTTTCTTCTAAGCATTTCAA
>SAAH01000244.1 GCA_009929525.1 Clostridia bacterium
GCGAACTTTTCTCGCCTTGTTGTCATACTGCTTGACCGGAACCGTCACCGGGATCAGATTCTCCGTCAGCGACAATTCCACTTCCTGATAAATGCCTGTGACCATTACGAACTCCCTCCTTCCTGATCCGTCTCCTTATTATCTGTTTCCTCTTTGTTTTCCGTATCCTTATCTTCACTACCCGGCTTTTCGGTATCCGGGGTTTCAGGCTCGGTCGGTGTGGACGGTTCCGTTGGTTCTGGATCAGGTTCTTCCGGTTCATATCCAATCGTCTGCCACTGTTCTCCGTCCCACAGTTTTAACCGAAGGTTCTTCTTATCGACCCAGAAGGAATCCTCTGCCGGATCTTCCGGCGCACTTTCGGACACAGGGATATACAGCTGATACTTCGCATCCAGTTCCTTCTGCAAATCATCTGAGATTTCCGTGAGGGTGCTGTACCGCCTATCCAGTTCCTCATACAGTTCTTTGGACAGCTTCTTTGCCGTTTCATACCGCTGATCGAGCGTTTTCTGAAGTTCTGCAGAAATAGCGGTCGCTGTTTTGTACCGCTCATCCAGTTCCTCCAGCAACTCCTCGGAAAGCTCGGCTGCTTTCTTGTAACGGTCGTCCAGTTCCTTGAGTGTCTGCTCCAGCAGGATTGCTGTTTTGACTGCGGAATCATCTGACTCCCAGCCATATCCCCATGTCTTCCCGCCATCTGTGGAAACAAAAAATCCGGCCGGACTATTCTTCCACGCAACCGTTGACTGTTTCAGAGTTGCTGCGTTGAATGCGTACCGAGTCGTATTCCCCTTACTGTCCGTCTCATTTTTATAATGAAGGCCGAACAGTGCAGCAAACAACGCACCATCATAGATAATGGAGGCCGAAATGCCGCCCATCTGCTCTCCCACTGCTGTTTCCACACGGACTGCGGTATCGTATGCGGCGGTTGCTGTATTTCGGATACTGTTAAGGGAGCTTGTCAGGGAGGAATTTCGGCTGCTGACCGTAGAATTCGACAGCGTGATGCTGTTATACCGTTCCAAAAGCGAGTCATATTCGGTTTCTGTAACCTTGGAACTGGCTTCAATGCCCAGCTTCGAGATATACACATGAACCGTATCACAGAGCGAGACCTGTTCTGCCTGTACAACATCCTCATATCCGGGTGTATTCCAAAGCTGAATGAAGTCGATTTTAATGTCGACCTCCGGCTCTGTCAGGCTGGTCGCATCAATATAGTCCTGTGCATACTCTCGCAAAGCCGCTTCCGATGGCTTTTCCTGAAAGGCACTGGTGCAGTCCAGCACCGTAATCTTCTGATACGGCACAGATTTTCGGCTGACCATGACCACTTTTTCTGGCAGTTCCATAACCGCCTGTGTTTCGTTGTCTACCCAGTACGGATGCACTCCTGTAATGGTATTCTCGATGGATTTCTCCATCTTGAAATCCGTCAGGTTTTTGCCGTAGACGATATGAACGTTGTGGTCCGCACCTCTGGCTCTGTGAAACTTGACTGTGTAGCGGTCCCACTCGAACTCTCCTCCAAAAGTATCCAATACCGAACCATCCATACCGCCCAGACAGTTACGGAAAGATGCCGGAACGGACACAGTAAACATCGCACTGGATGCCACATCTGTCCAAACTGAGAACGGACAGTCAGAAGCCGCATGGCTTTTCAGCCCCTGCATTGCCCCGACGCAGCCGGTCACTGAAAAAGGCGATACCGTGATAAAGTTGAGCTGATAGGAAATATGCCGTGCCTGAACTTCCAGCTTTCCATCAATAGGGGTCGTGATCTTGTAGATACGGAACGGCTGCGACTGCATCGTATCAGATGGTTTGGCAAGGATGACATTTCCCTCCTCCAGCATCTCTGCATGGATGCCATCTGCCGGACAGATGAGCTTCAGCTCATAGCTACCGTTTCGTTTTTCAGTCACGGTACAAGACTGTGCATCTGCCAGCTTTCCAATGCCGTTATTATCAAATTTCATTTCTCTGGAATCATATATACATGGGATCACTGGCTGCACCTCCCCTCAGAGCGTCCACCAACGGGGAATGACTTCCACCGCCGTGATACCGCCTGTCCATGTGATCTGTGTCTTTCCCTCCGGCAGTTCCGGGAAGTCATCCGAAAGGATGGTCTCATTGCAGAAGCCGGAAGCGTTGTAAGCGTTGTGCGTCTCACAGTTGAGCAGCACATAGTCTTTGATGCTGTGGATGGTG
>SAAH01000245.1 GCA_009929525.1 Clostridia bacterium
GATAGAGAGTGAAGAGAATATGGAATGGGTTGAGCCAAGAGCCGCCTGCACTTGTTTTCCGAGGATAAAACCGGAAGTAGATGTGGACGTTGAAAAAGTATACCGTTTAATGAACGATAAATATGGGACATATGTAGGCCCCGGGCACTGGTTCGAGCAGAGTAAAAGATACATGAGGATCGGTTATGGATGGCCTATGCATGATGAGTTGGAGAGAGGGCTTAGGTCGATTTCTGATTCCGTAAAGGAAAGCCTGAAGTAATTTATAAAAGTGTGCCTGCCGGAAGGCGGCACACTTTAATTTTCTAAAGGGGGTTTTACATTGATCGCATTGTTAAAATTGTCGCCCGTTGTACTTTTGGCAGTAATGGTAATGAACGGAGTAGATATACTTATCTCCGCTTCAATCGGACTTTTTGTTGCAGCAGCAATATGTAAAGTTACAGAGAAAATGAAATTCTCGGAAGTGCTGAATGAAGGCGTAGAGGGAGCCAAAGAAGCGACTCTTTTGGCCTTTATACTTATGTTGGCCTATGCACTTGCCGAAATTTTTATGTCGACAGGTGTCGGGGCAGCAGCTATATCGATCTTTATCAACATTGGGGTTACGGGGAAAACGGTTGCAGTGGTTGCTTTCCTGACCACTTGTGCTCTGTCCGTATCTACAGGAACATCATGGGGGACATTCGCAGCTTGTATTCCTATTTTTATGTGGTTGTGTAATGTAGTCGGAGGAAATCCGGCGCTGACTTTTGCGGCTTGTGTCGGAGGTTCTGCCTTCGGTGATAATATTGGATTGATTTCAGATACAACGATATTGAGTTCGGGGCTGCAAGGTATAAAGGTTGTTGACAGGGTGAGGACTCAGGCACCATGGTCAGCTATATGTGTTATTTTGTCTGCAATTTGTTTTTACGCAGTAAGCATTTCAATGGGGCTTCCTGAAACAGTTGGAGACCCGTCACAGATACTTGCCACCATGTCCGAGAAAACAATAGCTATCCTTCAGGAAGAGCGTCCGGCTGTTTTGACTTTGCTGGATCAGGTTGCAGAAGGTGTACCGTTGTACATGGTAATTCCTGTAATAATAGTAATAACGATGGCTATAATGAAAATGGATACTATCTCATGCCTATCATCGGGCATTGTCCTTGCAATCCTATTCGGTTTTCTTGCAGGAACTGTAACTTCGCTGAAAGACGTAATTGGATTGGTCCAGTCAGGTTTTGAAGATGCGGGAAGTTGGGCTGTCATAATGCTCTTCTGGGCCATGGGTTTTGGGGCCGTAATGCGAAGAATGGATGCATTTGGCCCTGTTGCGGCGTTCTTTGTCAAAATAAGCAAACGTGTGCGCCATCTTTTGGTCTGCAATGGGCTTCTCTGCCTTATCATAAATGGGACTCTTAACGAAGAGATGTCGCAGATGGCTACAGTGGGGCCAGTAATCAAAGGTATAGTAGACGATAATGTAGAGGGTTCAGAGGAAGATAAATATATACTTCGCAACAGGAATGCGCTCTTTTCTGACGCGGTGGGCGTGCACACCGCAGCTTTGATCCCATGGCATACGGGTGTTGCGTACTATATGGGACTTGCAGCCGCTGTCTATCCTCTCTATACTTTCACGGTCGGAGATCTCTACTATAATTTCATGGCGATCATCACCGTGCTTTCGATATATATCCTGACATTTACAGGATTAGACAGATTTATCCCTCTATTGGGTCTGCCTGCAGAGCCCAATGTAAGGCTCAAAAAATAGCATATCCGAAACTTTAACACTAGCAGGCTGCGGGCGACCTTAAAGTCGTACGCAGCCTTTATCGCACAAGAAAATATGGGAGTAGATATAATGAGAATTTTATTTATTGGATTTGGAAATGTTGCAAAAGAGACGGCGCGAATTTTAACAGAAAAAGAGCTTTACCCTAAGCTTGACCTGGTTCCTACTGTGATCGGTGTTTTTACTCAGCGTCATGGCGGTGTCGAAAATACCAACGGGCTTGATCTGAGATCCGTTTTACGCAGCCTAAAAGAAAAAAATACATTGGTTTGTGAAGATGAGCAACTCTCTTCCCTCACACCGCTTGAAGCGGCGCAGATACTTGACTACGACGTTCTTGTTGAGCTATCGGCACTATCGATCAGCGAACACGGAGAGCCTGCTTCTTCATACATCCATGCCGCACTTGAACGCGGTAAG
>SAAH01000121.1 GCA_009929525.1 Clostridia bacterium
GCAAAAAAGCATGGAATTAATGCTTACAAAGCAATTCAAAATGCAATAGCAGGTACCCCAGAAATCACTTTTGACTAATGGGGTACTGAACAGTTACCTTTTGTGTATACATATCTTTCATCGTATCTTTCACATGGATCTTCACGTTCTCGCCACTGTAATTGAGCACGAAGAAGTATTCTTTTCCATCTTTTTTGCGCACCGCCAGTTCACAGCACTTCGGAAGTTCGATCACTTTCCTGTATGGATTCTTCACTCCAAGTTCTTCAAGAAATACTTTCACGGTTTTCTCTGTAAATGCTGCGCCAAAATAATATACCTGACCTTTCCCATACTTGTTCAAGATCAATCCTGCTGCACCTTCATAATAACAATCTTCATACTTGCCCAATACGCTGGCTTTCTTCCCACATCCTTCTCTGATCATCAGCTGATCATTGAATTCCGGTGCTTCCAGATGGTGGTCTCCCCAACGGATCGTCACTGGTCTCTCACCGGGACACGTTCTGGTATATTCCGGAATGTCAGTTCCGGTTAATTCTCCAAAATGTCCCGGAAGCTTGTCCATCACGCATTTTCCTGTCATATCTTTATAACCACTCCTGCATCCCAGCACCAGAATGCCGCCCTGTGCCACATACTCTTCCAGAATTTTTACTCTCTCCGGAGTGATGAGCGAAGGATGAGGATAAAACAGTACTTTATAATCTTTCAGTGGTACACTTGATTTCTCATCATCCAGATATACATAATCCAGCGGTGTATGGGTTTTCTGTGCCGCCACAAATAACGCCTGCTGGCTCACCGCTTCCACATCTCCATGCCATACATCAAGCCGCGCATCCCAGATGTTATCATAGTCCTTTACCACAGCCACTTGAGCCTGATATTTGGCACCTGCTATTTTCTGAAGTTTCTTAAACTTCTTATTAATATCCGCAACTTCCTTCAGTCTCCGGTTGTCTCTTCCCGAATAATCAAGGATACCATGCCAGTAAATCTCTGTTCCCATCGTACAGGTACGCCATCTGAAGTAGCTTATATAATCAGCTCCATGTGCCACACTCTGCATCGTCCATAGAGTCATCTGTCCGGGCTTCGGAGTTGGTGCACCCATACCGGTGTTCCAGCCATTTGCCCCTGACTGCTGTTCCATGATCCCAAAACACGGAGATGCCGACCGGATTTCCATCAGATTTCGACTCCACATACGATCCTGCAGTACACGGGAAAACTTATCATACTGCTCCTTCGTATAAGCAAAATTCGGGTAGGAATCATAGGTGAGAAAATCCAGACTTTCCCTTGTCATCTGATGATTATCCAGATTTCCAAACAAGCCATTGGTTGTGATGAAATCTCCCGTCTTGATATATTTTCTCAATATGTCACTTTGCAATTTTGCATAAGCCCTGGCACTGCAGGATATAAAGCGGGTATAATCAAGAATCTCGTGAGGATTTGTGCTGTCACTGTATGTGGTTCTCGGCACATAAATTTCTGACCAGTTGGTATAGGTCTGATTCCAGAAAACAGTTCCCCAGGCATTATTCAGTGTATCAAGATCTCCATATTTATCTTTTAAGAAGTCTCGAAATGCCACAGAATCACTTTCCGAATAAAATACATCCTTCTCGCAGTTCAACTCATTATCAATCTGCCATCCGATGATCGCCGGATGCTGTGCATAATGAAGTGCTGATTTTTCCACGATGATCCTTGTCTTTTCCAGATATACCGGTGAATTATAATTATAATGCCTTCGCGCTCCATGACGGTATAAAACTCCATCTATATTTGCATTCAATACCTCCGGATACTTCTGTGTAAGCCATGCCGGCGGTGTCGCTGTCGGCGTACAAAAGATCACTTTCATTCCCACATTTTTTGCCAGATCAAGAAATCCGTCAAAAAATTCATAAGTAAAAGTCCCCTCCACCGGTTCGATCTTACTCCATGCAAACTCTGCGATACGGATCACCTGAATACCATTTTCAAGCATTCGTTTCAGATCCTCTTCCCACATACTCTCCGGCCAATGTTCGGGGTAATAACAAGTACCAAGTACCAGATCTTCGCCATTAACGATTTGTCCCATAAAAACCTCCTGACTGCAGGCTTTGGCCTGCCCTTTGATCACATTTTTGCTGTCCACCCATTCTCTTCCGCTTCATCTACTCATATTGTAACCATTCAGAGCCTGCACCATTACATACTTTACGAAATATCCAACTGCACCCCGACAAAACAGTTACTTTCCTACCACCATATTAACGCTTGTACACCTGCATCGTCAAACAATATTTCGCACTAAAAGTGCACAGATTCCGTCATGAAATCTGTGCACTCATATTTTCCATATTCTATCTTTCAATTATGCCTCAAATCTTAGATCCGGGCTACGCCGCTTTTTCTTGCAGCTTCCTTTGTTGCTTCAGCCACAGCATCTTTTACACGCTCATCAAATGCTGCCGGCAGGATGTAATCTGCGTTCAATTCTTCATCACTTACCAGACCTGCTATCGCATATGCTGCTGCCACTTTCATCTCATCATTGATATCCGATGCACGTACATCCAGTGCGCCGCGGAAGATACCAGGGAAGCAAAGTACGTTATTTACCTGGTTTGGATAATCGGAACGTCCTGTAGATACTACGGCTGCACCAGCAGCTTTTGCTTCTTCCGGGAATATCTCAGGTGTCGGGTTTGCACATGCAAAGATGACTGGATCTTTTGCCATTGTGCGTACCATATCTGCGGTAAGCGTTCCCGGTGCCGATACACCGATAAATACATCTGCGCCTTTGATCACTTCTGCCAGTGTTCCTTTTTCATGAGCAAAGTTAGTGATCTTAGCCATCTCTTCTTTGATCGGATTAAGACCATCACGACCTTCGTAGATAGCACCTTTTCTGTCAGTCATGATAACATTTTTCAGTCCCATGGACATCAGCAATCTGATGATCGCGATACCTGCTGCACCTGCACCGGAAGTTACGATCTTTACTTCATCCAGCTTCTTGCCTACAAACTTCAGGGCATTGATGATACCTGCCAATGTGATAACAGCTGTACCATGCTGGTCATCATGGAAAACCGGAATATCACAGCACTCTTTCAATTTTTTCTCTATCTCAAAACAACGCGGTGCTGAAATGTCTTCCAGATTGACTCCGCCGAAGCTTCCTGCCAACAGGCGTACTGTCTCAACGATCTCATCAACATTTTTACTTCTTACGCACAACGGGATAGCATCCACATCACCAAATGCTTTGAACAGTACACATTTTCCTTCCATAACAGGCATTCCAGCTTCCGGTCCGATATCTCCAAGACCAAGTACTGCCGTTCCATCCGTTACAACTGCAACAGTGTTCCATCGTCTGGTCAGTTCATAGCTTTTGTTTACATCCTTCTGGATCTCAAGACACGGCTCAGCAACACCCGGAGTATAGGCGAGACTAAGTGCATCTTTTGTGTCAACCGCAGCACGCGCAGTAACCTCGATCTTTCCTCGCAGATCATAATGCATTTTTAATGACTCTTTTGCGTAATCCATTATTTAATTCCTCCTCTTGGTTTTCTGTTTCCATCATACCTTATTTTGGATATAAATTCTATATAGAATGTAATTGTTTATCGATTATTTTATTATCGTTACCGTTCCCTCTCTTGTTCTATCTGTAATTTCGTGTTACTATCTTGAAGAAATCATTATATGTAAAAGAGGAAATTATTATGCAAAAATTACAACTGAAAAATTCTCTCATCCTGCTCCTTACCGCCACCATCTGGGGCGTGGCTTTTGTGGCGCAAAGTGTGGGGATGGATTATGTGGGACCATTTACCTTTAATATGGTCCGGAGCATCATCGGCGGTCTGGTTTTGATCCCCTGCATCTTCCTTCTGGACAGGTTTAAAGCCAAATCCACTGCCTCAGACTCTGGTTCAGCTTCAAGTGACAACCGTCATAAGAACATCTTTCAAAGAAACAAAACACTGCTCATCGGCGGCACATGCTGCGGGCTCCTTCTTGCTTTTGCCAGCAGTTTTCAACAGATGGGGATCCAGTACACCACCGTGGGGCGGGCAGGGTTCATCACCGCATGTTATATTATCATCGTTCCTATCCTAAGCCTGATCTTCTTTAAGAAAAAATGCCGTTTTACGATATGGATCGCAGTGGCTCTTGCTCTGGTGGGACTTTATTTTCTCTGTATCACCGATGGATTTGCAATCGGAAAAGGCGATATCCTGGTAATGGTATGTTCGTTCCTGTTTTCGCTGCACATTCTGGTCATCGATCATTTTTCGCCACTTGTAGATGGGGTGAAAATGTCCTGTATCCAGTTCTTTGTATGCGGTATCGTCTGCGCTGTCCCTGCATTTCTGACGGAAACCCCTGAAATCGGCGGTATTCTTCAGGCAAGGATGCCGATACTCTATGCCGGTGCACTTTCCTGCGGTGTTGCGTATACCCTGCAGATCGTAGGGCAAAAGAACATGAACCCTACCGTTGCTTCTCTGATCCTTAGTATGGAATCCTGCATCTCTGTACTTGCCGGATGGGTGATCCTGGATCAAAAGCTGACCTTCCGGGAAATTGGCGGCTGCGTGCTGATGTTCGGTGCTATCGTTCTGGCTCAGCTTCCGGAATCAAAAAGATCCATGCAGACCGAGACACAAATATAAATTAAGTCTATGGGACCTAGGCTCTACAGTCCAGGTTCCCCATAAACTTTCCACAAAGGATACCTGCTGTTATTGTTCCATGTATATGGGGCTGGTTATGGCAAGTGTCCTTTTCTTTTCATTTCCTATATCACCAGTAAGTTCCAGGCGGTACCACCTGCTCCGGGAATTCAATTCAAACACCACTTCCTGCTCCTGTATATCCTGGGCTTCTATTTTTTCTCCGTGATCCCCCACTAATACGATCTCCCTGGGAAGGATCTTCCACTCCTCCATATCGTCTGTTTCTTCCCAAACAATATGAATCTTCCATTTCTTTTTTGCTGTACACTTCAGTGTATCTCCAAGTTCCGCCTTGTTCCCCATCCCATCTTCTATCTTAATGATAAGTTTCGGTCCTATAGTTATATAAGTTCTGCCTGCACGGATCGCAGCCAGAGCATTTTCCGCTGTCAGTTCTCCCTCATTAAGTCCCAGATAGGTGGATGCCAGCAAAACCGGCTTTTCGTCAAATCCATGCCAGTCCCTTCCTGATGTTGCCGCAAGATGATAGCCCTGGTCCAGCAGATCCTCCCACATTTTAATTGCTCTTTTATTTTCCGGACGTTCCTGTGGAGCGGGCAGGGA
Source organism: Clostridia bacterium (assembly GCA_009929525.1). GTDB lineage: Bacteria > Bacillota > Clostridia > Lachnospirales > Lachnospiraceae > Oliverpabstia. Next base: position 5,322 of record SAAH01000121.1, read on the forward strand.
CCATATTTCTATGTAATCAATAAGTTCCCACTTTGTCACCTTAAACTCCCAGTAACATCCCGTACAGATCGGTGCACCCACACGAAATGGATGTGCGATCCCAGTCACACCATCAACTGTTTTTATCTTTTCCAGATATTCGTCTATGGTCTCCGGAAGTGCATATCTCCAGTCCACATATTCCTTTGCCCCCAGCACGAGCATATGTCCATAATAGGTGGTCCACTCGATTCCCGGGATGACCATCACAGTTCTCTCTTCAAGTGTTTTTGTCACTTCCTGAAGACCTGAACTGGTGTTGTGATCTGTCAGGGCAATGCCTGCATATCCGTACTCACTGGCTGTCTGGCATAATTCTTCAACATGAAAGCTGCCATCACTATGGCAGGTATGAGTGTGTAGTTCAAATGGCTGATATTCTATCACTTTCTGTGCCCCCTTCTCCATATACTTTTACGCGGCAGGTTACCTCTTTTCCCGTTATCGAATGTACATTTAATACGATCCGATACTCTCCCTGCTCGATATTACAATCAAAAAATCCCGGAGAAGATCCATCCGGTGTGATCCGGTGTACCTGTACAGGATCCTGTCTGTGGGCGCAGCCAAGATAATGATCCTCATAATCCAACGATACCGTAATAAGATTAACGATATTTTTATACTTATCAATCTCTATCTTCCCGGGGCGTTCTGATTCTTCCATATACTTTTGGGCACACATCTCCAGAAGTGTCCGTTTCATCTCGGGATCTTCCACCACCTTAGGCCCATATTCAAACTCTATCCGAAGTGCCTGATAATCTTCCTGTACAGAAAATGGGATTGCTACATTCGTTTTACTGCTTTGCGCCGTCAGCACAAGCTCTTTTTCTAAAATCAAATCCATATACATTTGCCCTCTCCATAAAATCTTTATAAAAATTGAAAAAGGTGAGAAAAGTATACACTACCTCCTCACCTTGATCCACTTTAGTTATCCTTTTATATTTGTATTCCTTTTATTTCTGCCATTCATCCTCATGGAGATTCGTATAGATATATACTCCCGCTGAAACCGCACAGATCAGGAACATGATCACTGACAGTGCTGCTGCTCTTTCATAGTTCAAGTACTTATTGAACTGATCGAACAAAGCGATACCCAGCATCTTCGGACTATTTCCACCCATCAGGTATGGTGTGGTAAATGATCCGACGTTGCTCATGAATACGAAGGTTGCTGCGATAACCACATCTTTGATGGAGAGCGGCAGGATCATTGTTGTAAATGTTTTCCATTTGCTTGCTCCCACATCGTAGGAAGCCTCGATGATAGAATCCGGGATTGTTCCAAGTCCAGCCGTTATCATCAAAGCTGCAAATGGAATATTAAACCAAAGGTTCATCATGATCAGACCGCTTCCATGGTACATCATTCCTAATTTGATATCCATTCCCAACACCTGGGAAATCCTGTTGATCAGACCAGAATCCCGGATGATCGTAATCATGGCATATACTGCACAAAGTCCAGGAACGAATCTCGGAAGAAGATATAACGTTCCGATCACTCTGGAGATTGGAGATTTTATAAATCTCAGATACAGGCTAAGAATGTATGCCAGCACGATAGCGATCGCAACCGTGGCAAAAACTACAAGTAAAGTAAATAAGAGGTTCTGTCTTTGCACTGGCTCTGTAAAAAAGAATGTATAATTCTCTAATGTGAACTTTCCAGTATCTGAATTTTGAAAACTCTTTATTACTGCTGCTACGATCGGGTAGGCTACTACCAGCATGACCACAAGGAAAGCCGGCAGCACCAACAGATAGGCAAAGCAGTTTTCTTTTATTTTTTTAATCATATATTCCTTCCCTAAACGTAACTGTTCAGTTGCTTTACAGTTACCTTTAAACCTCTATATCTAGTTTAAAGTACCAATTTCATTATCCCATTTTTCATCAAACTGTGTTCCAAGATCACCGATAGAAAGTGTACGGAACTGTGTTACATCCAGACCTTCCAGATCTTCATATCCTGTCATATCCATGTTTGAAGTATCAATGAGCGGAATAGCTGCCATCTGCTCAACCAGCATAGTCTGTGCATCTTCGCTCAGCATGTAGTCGATGAACTCGTAAGCACCTTCTGAGTTTGATCCAAAAGTAGGAATTGCAAGACTCTGAAGACTTCCTGAGAAGCTTGGTGTGATCGTTGTGATTTTGATCTTATCAGAGATTGTTCCTGTTGCTCTCTGTGACAGTACCATATCTGCCCAGTTTGGACACATATCGATCTCACCCTGATTCAGAAGGTCAAGTGCACCCTGATTCTTGTTAGGATATACTACACTTCCACCGGACTGATACATAAATGGATGAAGTTCTTTAAGGAAATCAAATCCTTCTGTCCACTGCTCAACCCATTTTTCATCATCACTTGTAGCTGCGCTCTCATCATCGATGAAGTTATATACAGATGTTCTTGCAAAAGAATCTCCTGCTCCGCCTGTACCAGGTGTGTTATATGCAAAACGTCCTGGATTTGCTTTGATCCATTCAACCAGCTCATCCTCTGTTGTTGGAGGTGTTGGTACTGTCTCACTGTTGTATGCAAGTACTACAGTAGTTCCGCGGTATGGCTGTACATATCCGTCACCCTGAGTATCTTTTGCAGTTACGCTTGCTGCGTTAGGGATCTTTGTGGTATCCAGTTTTTCAAAAGCTTCTACACCGATCTGTGAGATCAGTTTAGACAGGTCATCTCCACCGATATCTACCAGATCATAATCTGTATCTGTCTGTCCGGCTTTCTGTGCTGCTACCAGCATGTCTGTAAGACCCTGTGTTCCTGTTCCACTCATCAGGAACTGAAGTTCAGCTTCTGTGTCACTCTTGGAATTGAAGTCTTCGATCAGTGCTTCATAAATCTGGCGAACATTATCAGAACCGGTTGCCCAGATAGTAAGTTTTTTGTTATCTGCTGAACTTTCACCTGCTGCACCGCCTGCTCCACATCCGATGGTACCCAATGCTAATATTGCTGCTGCGCCTAATGCTAATACTCTTTTTAATTTCATAATAGATTTTCCTCACTCTTCTTAATTATGTATGCTTTATATGATTCATCATTTTTAATAAAATGTTTCTGTTCCTGCCAGCTTCTATTTTTCTCTGCCTGCTTATTGTTTACTCTTGTCCGTACTTCTGGAATCTCTGGAACTTCATTCCTACCTGCTGTCCTTCTTTTAATTTGGCAGCCTCTTCGCGGACCATGAAGCATTTGATCTCGATATCTTTGTATGCGATATTTACTGATACATAATGTCCAAGAATCATAATAAGCTGTACCGTTCCTACATAATCACTATTTGTAGGTTCTGTGATCTCGATATCTTCCGGACGTACGGCAACGATTTCATTTTTCTCCGGTACAAAGTTCATCTCACCGATAAATGATGCTACAAACTTTGAGCTTGGCTTATCGTAAATCTCTGTAGGTGTGCCGATCTGCTCGAACTTACCTTTATTCATGACTACGATCCTGTGAGACAGAGACATCGCCTCTTCCTGATCATGGGTAACAAAGATTACGGTGATCCCCAGATCGCTCTGGATTTTCTTCAACTCCTCACGCATCTGCTGACGGATCTTTGCATCAAGTGCACTAAATGGCTCGTCAAGGAGCAGCACGCTTGGCTTCAGGAGCAGGCTTCGTGCGATAGCGATACGCTGCTGCTGTCCTCCAGACAACTGTCCAGGATATTTTTTCTCACATCCAGGCATGGATACCAGCTTCAGGATATCTTCAATCTCTTGTTTGATCTGTGCTTTTGGATGTTTTCTGAGCTGAAGACCAAATGCAAGATTTTCATAAATAGTCATATGCGGCCACAGATTATAGCTCTGGAAAACCATCGCTGTAGGTCTTTTTTCCGGCGGCAGGTTCGCAACATTCTGACCGTCGATAGCGATTTCTCCGCCTGTTACATCTAAGAATCCACCGATAGCACGCAGGATCGTTGTTTTACCACATCCGGATGGACCAAGGAAAGTAACGATCTCTCCCTCGTAGATATCCAAATTGATATGCGCTACGCCATCACCGTTATCATATAGCTTGCTCATATCGCGAAGCTGAAGTTTTATTTTTCTATCGTTTGCTTCTGTATTCATTGATTTCCTCTCTTTTCTATGTTACTTCATCTTAAATCCGCCTGCGATTGCCTTCGGACCTATGTATTTTCTCAGTGCAAATATCAATACAGCTGACGGGATGATCAGCAGCAAGCCAAATACAGCTCCAGCCTGTCCCGGATAATCCAATATGATTCCGTACATCTCTACCGGCATCGTCTTGATAGAAGCCATACCTACCAGCATAGTTCCCTGTGCCTCTTCCATACTTCCAAGGAATGTATAGAGTGTTGCAACTGCGATACCCGGCATAGCCAGCGGAAATGTCACTTTGAAGAATGTCTTTACCGGGCCTGCACCCACATCCCTCGCTGCTTCCTCCTGCTGTCTGTGGACTGCTCGAAATGCACTTGACGGAAGCCATACCATGAACATCATACTGTTGATCATATGTACGATAACAACTCCGGCCAGTGTTCCCATCAGGTTATATCTATAGAACAAAATAGCTATAGAAGTATAGATACCCAGCTTAGGAAATGCATTTGTCAAAAGAAAAGACAACATAAATACTTTTCTTCCCGGAAACTTAAATCTTGCCAGTCCGTAAGCTGCCGGTATACACAAAAGCATTGAAACTAATGTGGTAATGATAGCAACTAAAAAGGACTGAACAATGGAGGATACCAGACTTTTTTGCTGGAATACAAACTCCCACCATTTGAATCCCCATTTCTGAGGAAGTACCGCCGGAACTTCATATGTATCCGCAAAAGCCAGGATACCCATGTTGATCAGCGGGCCATAGAAGAACAGTACAAATACTGCCAATACGATAAATTCCCAAAATCGTTTCTTTCCTACGGCGTGATAAAAACGCTTGGGGTTTAGATACTTAAACATGTTTTCCACCTTTCTGTTTCTTATTTTCTGTTGAGTATCTCTCTTACCAAGCCTGGTGCTCTGCTTGTGATATTGTATACTCCCAAATCTTCTATCCACTCAATGTCTCTTTCTTCTGTCACAGTCCATGCAGATATTTTCAACTGATACTGTCCACATATTTCTTTAAATCTCTTGTTCAAGAAATGGAAATCCACATTGATAACCTCGCATTCCGCTGCAGCACACATCTGTACCGCCCGTAAAAGATCATCTTCCGATGATGTATCTTTGGCTGCCAGTTTTTCATAAATTCCGGGAACAATCTCCTCGATATTCATGTAGACCTGTGTCTCACCGATTTCTTCCATTCTTTTTTCTTTGGAACGCAGTTCCACCGATCCTGAAAAAATCAATTTCTCCAGATCAAATCCTGTCTGCCTTGCTGTCTCGACTACGTTTTTTTCGATTCCATTTTCCTTCAAATCACAGTTGATATGAAGACCTGTCTTATCTATGAATCTAAACGCTTCTTCCAAAGTGACCGGGCTGGCATCCAGCGTAGCGTCATGTCCCAGCACAAGGTTTCCGTCTGGTCCTTTCCTGATATCGATTTCAACAACATCAATATCAAGCGTCGCTGCATGCTCCAAAAATTCCATCGAATTCATACTGGTCCCATCACACCCGGAATGTGCAGTAATTTTCATTTTCACGATTCTCCTTTCCTCAAAAGCCTTGGTCATTATATCTGGCTTTTGTAAAACCCTATATCTTTTAAATGTAAAAAAAAGGTGAAAAATGTTGAGGATTTTTATGGTGTATTTTCCATAACTCAATAAGTTTTTGAAACGAAACCAAAGATAACCGCCTTGTTTTATGGGGATCAGGTGTCATTTATGGTAGGGATTGGTTTTTTTCAGGTTGTTTACATGTTCTTTACATTTATTAAATCACTCATTCTTGAGTTTCCGCAAAATGTAATTTCAAAAGAGATAACTTCTTCTAAAGTACCAATCTGTCCTATTTTTGAAAAAAATGAAAAGACAGTATTGTGA
>SAAH01000122.1 GCA_009929525.1 Clostridia bacterium
ATAGATGAAAGTTGATTTATAAAGTAGGAAAATCCCGTTTTTTGTGAAACTTGCACAAAACGGGATTTTTAAGGTGTAAAATAATAGGAAGTTAACATTCCAGGTGGTTCAGATATCAACGTTCCATCTGTTGTAGAATCAGGTACAGCTGATCTTGGTACAACAAACCTCTACAACCTGATCTCTTATCAGGAAGAGGGATATCCATTGGTAGGCCTGTCACAGATATTCCAGGATTCCCCATTTGTACTTGTTTGTAACAAAGAGAAAATCTCAAGCATAGAAGATCTGAAAGGAAAAACAATCGGAGCATGGCTTGGAGGAAATGAACTTCCTATCAGAGCACTTTGCAACAAATATGATATGGATGCTGATCTCGATGTAACACTGGCTACACAGGGAACTACCATCGACGGATTCCTGGATGGATCCTTTGATGCATATTCAGCAATGACATATAATGAGTTATTATTAGCTTACGAAAACGGCTACACAGACGATGACCTGTATCTGATCAATATGTCAGATGAAGGATGCGGAATGTTGGCAGATATGCTGTTTTGTAACGAGGAGTGGTTAGCAGAGAATCATGATACGGCAGTAAAATTCCTGAAAGCAACTATCAAAGGCTGGACTTACGCTTGCGAGAACGCAGAAGAAGCAGCAGAAATCACTTATTCCTACATGGACAAAGAAAATGCTGACTACGATCACCAGCTTGCAGGCGCAGCAGAAGTAGCAAAACTGGTTATGCCAGAAGGATCAGATGCATCTATCGTTGGATCCATCGATAAAGATGAAGTACAGAATACACTGGATATCGCTATGGAGTATGAAGTTATCACAGAGATGCCAGCAGTGGAAGATGTCTTTGATACTTCTGTATATGAGGATGCTATGGCTGAGTGATCAGTGTATAACGAATAACTACCAATCAATATAACTATAATACAATATATTACTATAGGCAGGACCGCCATTCTTCGGGATGGCGGTCCTGCTGCGTGCGGAGCTAGTATCTATCCATGACCTTTTTTACGTGTAGTGGAATCGGCCTAGCGGGTATTTCCAAAGCATCCTTCCAGAAGCTCACTGTATTGATCTTCCAGTGATTCAGCCTGTGCTCTGGTGATCACGATGTTATGTCCTTTGGATGATATCAGTCCGTCCTTTTTCATCTTGGCGATGCATCGGCTGATGGTCTTGATGCTGACGCAGATTTCATCGGCAAGCTGTTCTTTAGGAGCAGAGATCGTACAGGTTCCCCCGATATGATTGGCGTAGAAATATTTTACCAGAAGATAGATAAAACGCTCTTCCCCTGTCGCACTCAGAAGGGTCCTGTCCTGACGGACCTGATGAGTGTACTTGTGAGCGATATGCTCTGTCATATGGTAAAGGGAGTTGATGTCGCTGTGCATCCAGGTAAGAAACTGATTCTTTGGCATGGCGATATAGGAGCACTGGGTATGGCAGATCAAAGAAGCTTTGTAAGTTGGATGATTCGTAAAGGACTCAGTTTCCCCCAGGATATTAAATGGCCGGATCGAGGCGAAGGAATAGATGAATTCTGTATTTAATTCATAGGAAAGTTTGATAATACCTTCCAATAAGATATATACCGTCTTGAAATCTTCGCCTGCGTAGGCAAGGATCGTATCTGCAGGTGCAGTTGAGATCGTGATGCCGCGGGCGATCTCAGGCGGCATATTTTCCAGTATCTGGAGAAAATAGGTGTGCTCGGTATCTTTTGTCACGTAGTTTTTTAAGGTTGTAATATCCACGTTATCTGCCTCCGTTCTGTTTGTCTTTGCGGATCAATATTTTCATGGCTTCCACGGCTGCCTGTATCGTAGATGAAGAATCCGGGCAGGTAATGGGATCTGTATGAAGAGCATCCTCCCGTTCACGATTGCGGAAGATGTGCAGGATGGATCCGGTACGGACTCTGCGGATGCTGGAAACGATGAAAAGCGGTGCACATTCCATCTCAGAACCGAGAGCTCCGCCCTTTTTGAAACAGTTCCATTTGTATTGAAGTTCCGGTGCCACCGGCATTTCTTCCGGCTCATGCTGGCCGTAGTAGGAGTCTTTGCTTTCTACGATTCCGGTATATGCAGTCTTTTGGGCGGCCTCACATGCACTGGTAAGGGCGCAGATGACTTCCTGGTTGGCAACAGCAGGAAATTCCAAAGGCATATACTGGGCAGATGTGCCGTCTCTTCGGATCGCACCGGTGGGGATGATACAGTTGCCCGGGATAAGGGAGGCATCCATACAGCCGCAGGTTCCTACTCTTATAAAGGTATGTGCACCAAGTTTACATAATTCCTCCAGGGCGATGGCCGCAGACGGTCCGCCGATACCGGTGGATACCACGGAGACCATGGTGCCTTCCAGATAGCCTGTGTAGGTGACATATTCACGGTTGGAAGCTGTCGGTCTGGCATCCTCAAGGAAAGATGCGATGGCCGGGACACGGCCTGGGTCACCGGGGAGAAAAACATATTTTCCGATCATTTCGCTGGTACATTGTATATGGTGCATGGGCTGCATAGTGGTCACTCCTTCGCAATAATCTTTTTCTCTCTATTCTACTATAGTAAAAAATAAATAACAATTGAAAATATGTGGGAAAATTCTTGTAAACTGATGCAGTAATTTGGGAAATAAGTTATAATTAAAGCAGAAAACCGATCAAATTGGGGGATTGGTGAAGAAAACCATGTGGGGAATGGAGAAGAGCAGATCAGTATGGAAAATGACAGTAGAAACGGACAAAAGGAAGAGGCAAAGACATTCGGAACGGAACAAAAAGTGACAGGTAAGAAACAGCTGGGCACGGTGCTGCATACCGCGTGGCCGGCTGTTTTTGAGTCCTTTTTTATTTCACTGGCAGGCATGATCGATACGTTGATGGTCAGCAGCATCGGATCAGAGGCGGTGGCGTCCGTAGGACTTACCACTCAGCCAAAGTTTCTGGGGCTGGCACTGTTTATCGCGATCAACGTGGCGGTATCGGCTATCACAGCGAGGAGAAAGGGAGAAAAGGATCCGAGAAGGGCGAACGAAACGTTGGCGGAAGCGGCGATAATGACGGTTCTTCTTGGGATAGCGGTTACTATCGCCTGTGTATCCGGGGTGCGGCACTTGCTACTGTTTTTGGAAGTGTGATCGCCTGCGGCATCAGCATTTTTTCATTGTTTAAAAAGGACTCATTTTTGAGTTTGCCTTATATTATAAAAGAAAAACTCTGGAAGCATTTTCAGTCAGTGAAGATGATCTTCCGATTGGCAAGCAGTGTTTTCATGGAGCAGGTCTTGATGAGAATAGGATTTATGTCAACCGCTATCATGGCAGCAGACATGGGTACTTCAGCGATGGCAGCTCATCAGGTAGGCATGAATGCACTGGGGCTTTCCTTTTCTCTTGGAGATGGAATGCAGGCGGCTGCGGTCGCCCTGATCGGCCAGAGCCTTGGGGAGAGAAATCCCAGGCAGGCGAAGAAGTATGGATTTCTTTGCCAGAAGGTGGGAATGGTGCTGGCAGTATGTACATCGATTGTCTATCTGGTATTTGGAAAGGCATTATATCAGGTCTTTTTTTCGGAGGAACACATCGTTGAGATGGGTGTGGGGATCACCAGATGTATCATGATCATCGTTTTATTCCAGATATCGCAGGTTATTTTTACGGGATGTCTGAGAGGGGCGGGAGATGTGGTCTACACGATGATCAGTTCCTGTGTCAGCGTAACATTTGTGAGGACGATAGCCTCTTATCTATGTTGTTACACACTTGGCTGGGGGATCTATGGTATCTGGGCAGGCATCATCGCAGACCAGTTGTGCCGCCTTACCTTCAGCTCGATCCGTTTTATCAAAGGCAAGTGGGTGAAGATAAAAATCTGATACAAAACCCATGGGTATTCGGGACAGGTGGCCTTTTTGCAAAAAAGGTCATGCCTTATAATGAAGTCATTCATTGACAAAGGATAGAAAAGTCAATATGACATGAGCATGAGGAGGATACCTATGGACGAATTTAGATATTATGGTGTTATTGATGAAGACAGCTTAAAGGAATACTGCACGAAGATCTTTGTGGGTGCAGGAATGAAGGATGAGGATGCCGGGATATCCGCAGATAATCTAGTTTATGCGGATCTGGCTGGAATGGAATCTCATGGTGTGATCAGGATGCCGGCATATCTGAAACGTCTTGAAAATGGCGGCACATCAAAAACCGGTGAGATATCGATCATAAAAGAGACAGATACCACGGCACTGATCGACGGCAATAATACGATGGGTCAGGTGGTATCAAAAAAATGTATGGAGCTTTGTATCGAAAAAGCGGAGAAAAACGGGGTGGCATTCGTGGGTGCCAGAGGAAGCAATCATTTTGGAATGGCATCCTATTATTCGCAGATGGCACTGGAGCATGACATGATCGGGATGACATTTACTTCGCCGGCGGCCCATCTGATGGCACCGACGGGAGGGATAGAACCCATCCTTGACAACAATCCATTTTCCTTTGCAGTTCCATCCGGAGAGGAGCTTCCGGTCGTGCTTGATATGGCGACCAGTGTGGTTGCAAGAGGTAAGATCGGAGTAGCTTTGAATAAGGGACTGCCGATACCGAAAGACTGGGCGATGACCATCGATGGAAGAGAGACGGAAGATCCGGAGGAGGCATTTAACGGCATACTGCTTCCGGCGGGAGGTTATAAAGGGTATGGACTGACGGTGATCGTGGGCATCTTATCGGCAGTTTTGACAGGTGGCTCGATCCTCAGCAAGGACGTAAAAGATTTTTATGAAGATGTGTCAGAAAGCCAGAATATAGGACATCTTTTTGGCTGTATCAAGATAGACAGATTCATGGATCCGGAGTTTTTCAAGCTTCATATGGATGAAATGATCCGGGAGATCAAGGGCTGTAAGAAGGCACCGGGAGTAGAAGAAATCCTTTTGCCGGGTGAGAGAGAATTTAAAAATGTTATTCATCGCAGGGAAAATGGCATCCCGCTTACTCAAAATACCTACCGGGCACTTGCGGAAGTTGGAGAGCGATATGGACTTTCAAAACCGGAGGTGACTTTATGCTGAGAACGATTCCGTGGTGTGAGGAAAAATTAGGATTTGAGATACCGGACGGATCATTTTTGTGGGAGGCAACACCGAGAGACCTTCCGGGTGCGGAGGATGAAGTTGCTGAGATCCTGGAGGCACTTTCTCATCCGATCGACTCGCCGACTCTGGAAGAACTGGTGGCAGAGAAGGCACCGCAAAAAGCAATAGGAGAAAAAATGGTTGCTGTTGTGGTGGATGATAATACAAGGGTGACTCCCGGGGAGAAGCTTTTGGTGCCGATGATCAGAAGATTATGTGCAGAAGGGATCTGCCTTGAAAATATCACGGTCATTTTTGCATTGGGAAGCCATCGGGCGATGACAGAGGCTGAGATGCGAAAAAAGATCGGTGACTGGGCTTATGAAAATGTAAAGACCGTGAATCATGGGTATGATGATCCGGCGATGCTAAAAGATCTTGGTCATACCAGTCAGGGGACAAAAGTAGTGATCAACCGGGTATTTTGTGAAGCAGATATCCGTTTGTGCATCGGAAATATCATTCCCCAGTTTATCGCCGGCTGGTCCGGCGGTGCAAAGATGATCCAGCCGGGAATATCCGGAAAGGATACCACAGCCCAGGTTCATCTGAATGGAAGTCTGGACTGGCCAAAGCGTCTCGGGAATCCGGAAAATAACATCCGTCATGATATGGAAGAGATTGCCCGGATCGCCGGTCTTGATTTTATTGTCAATACGGTGCTGAATCTGAAAAATGAAATTGTTAAAGTCGTTGCGGGAAATCTCGTCACAGCCCACAGAAAGGGCGTGGAATATGCAAGAAAAGTCTATGAGATAGAGATTCCAAAGCGGGCAGATATCGTTATCGCCGGTACTTATCCGGCAAATAAAGATATGTGGCAGGCCGATAAAGGTCTGGCGGCAGCAGTCCTTATGGTAAAACCACAAAAAACGGTGATCTGGTGTCCGCCCTGTACGGAAGGGGTCAGTCCGGAACATCCGGTACTTCTTGAGATGAGAGATAAAGCTCCGAAAGAAGTATACGATATGTGCATGAGGGATGAAATACAGGATAAGGTAGGAGCCAGTGCCCATATCATGATAGGCGTGATGCGAAGCATGGCTCATGTGATCGTCTATAGCCCCGGGGTTACAAGGGCGGAGGCTGAGAGTATGGGATTTGAGTATGCAGATTCGATAGAGGATGCCATCGCATCAGCATTTGCCAAGGAAGGCAAGGCTGCAAAAGTTGGTGTGCTGACCCATGGAGCAGATATGGCACCGGTGGTGGCAGAAGAAAGAATATAGTCAGCTTATTGGCTGGGAGATGAGGAGACATAATGAACAGGAAAAGTATATTGTATATCTTATTGACAGCATTTTGCTTTGGCACGCTGGAGGTGGCGAGCAAACTTGCAGGAGCATCATTTAATTCTATACAGTTGGTATTTTTACGGTTTGTGATCGGCGGAGTGATACTGCTTCCATTTGCGATCAGAGATATCAAGGCGAAGAATCTGAAACTGGATAAGGGGGACTGGCTATATCTGCTGTGTCTGGGCATCATCTGTGTCTGTATCAGCATGGCGATGCTGCAGATCGGCGTGAAGATGATCAATGCCAATCTGGCGTCCATATTGATATCCATTAACCCTGTATTTACTATGGTTTTTGCTCATTTTATCGTGAATGATCGATTTACAAAACGTAAGGCGGTCGTTCTGGGCGTCAGCCTTGCAGGGCTTTTGATCGTGGCAAATCCGGCCAAGATATTTTCCGGGGAGATCAGTATCGAAGGACTGCTGATCACTTTGGCAGCGGCCATTTCCTTTGGATTGTATACGGCATTGGGAAAACTCAGACTGCAGAAGCTGGGCGGAATGGTGCAAAATACATTTAGTTTTCTTCTGGGGTCAGCAGTTCTTTTGGTATTTATGATATTCTCGGGAACACCGATCATCGAGGGGATCAATCTTTCCACTCTGCCCCTTCTTTTATATCTGGGTATCGTGGTGACTGGACTGGGATATTTTGCATTTATGAAAGCGATAGCCATGGCGGGACCTTCAAATGCATCGATCGCATTTTTTATCAAACCGGTATTGGCTCCGGTGATGTCACTTCTGATACTGAAGGAATCGGTTACCTGGAACTTTATGCTGGGAGTTGTCTTTATTCTGGCGGGTTCGTTGATCAATATGAACGTGTTGTTCAGAAAAAAATCATAATAAATATGTGGAAGAACTGTCGGGTACATATTCCGGAATCAGGATAAAAGTGGTCTATAGATTATAAATGGGAGGCATCAAAATGTCAGTACATGTGGAAGATGAGAGAAGCAAGAAGATCGTATTCGTGGCGAACTGCCTGCTGAATGCAAATAATAAGGTGATGGAGATTGCCCGGTATCAGGGTATGTTCTCGGAAGTGATAAGAACACTGGATGAGTATGGCATAGGGATCAATCAGATGCCCTGCCCGGAAACGCTGTATTGTGGATGTCAGAGATGGCATACTTCAAGGAACCTCTATGACAATGTGGGATACCGGAGATTTTGCCGCAAGATGGCATCGCCGATGGTGGATTATATGGTCAATTACAGTAAGGTAGGGTATAAGGTGGTTGGCATCCTGACCTGCGATGGTTCGCCTTCCTGCGGGATCACCAAGTCCAGCTACTGCGAGGACTGGGGTGGAAGACCGAGGGGGATTGCCCGTACACTGGTGGATAAACCGGGGATTTATATGGAAGAAATGCTTGCCCTGATGAAGGAGAGAGGTGTTTCGCTCCCTCCTGTCTATGGGCTTGCCATGGATGATTATGATATGACAACAGAAGAAATCATCGCGGATTTTAAAGCTTGGGTGGAAAGCAGCCTTTGAGATAAGGCAGATATTCATCGTAGCGAAGATCATCAAGATAAGGGATTTCCTGACGGAGAGCATCGGTGATGTCACTGTCGATATCGGCATAGACGATACCTTCTGCTTCTCCAAGGAAAGCCTGCAGTTTGCCGTTCGGGGTACAGACCATGGAGTGACCGGGATTATATCTTCCTGCATCATCCCCAAAACGGTTGACAGCACAGACGTAGCAGACATTTTCAGCTGCCCGCTGCGGCATGATCATATCGAAGAGGCGGATATCCTGAACTCTCCAGGCAGCGGGACAGAGGATGATCTGGGCACCCTGCAGTGCAAGGATACGTGCAGGTTCAGGGAAGTTTGCATCGTAGCAGAGCATGATGCCGATCCTGCCAAATGGTGTGTCAAAAACAGGGTAAGAGGTACCTTTTGAAAAATATAGTTTTTCGTCACCAAACAAATGATTCTTATCATAGATTCCCATAAGAGAGCCGGTATCATCGATGAAAAATGCGCTGATATTTGGCTTTTTTTCTTCACATTTGTCTGGTTTTGTATGCCAGTAGGCAACAGATGCCATCATATATACGTGATGCTCTTTTGCAAATTCTTTCAGGGCAGTCAAAACCTTTTCACCGGATTCTTGTGCAAGGGAACCAATATCATTTCCAAATACGTCCAGATTATAGCCGGTAACAAAAGTCTCAGGAAGACAAATGAGATTGGCCCCGGATTCGCTGGCCTGTCTGGCAAGATCCAGTGCATGTTCCAGGTTGTGATCGATGTCCAAGAGTTTACTTTCAAATTGGATCAGTGCAACTTTGCATGGTTTACTCATAAAAATGCTCCTTTCTTGAGGCTGCTGGTCAAAATAAGTAAGACAGCAGGCTTGTTCTTTCTAAAATGGATAGCAGAAATTTGTAGCATGGTTATACCATATAAGAAAAATTTTTTTAGGAAAAGGACATTTGACGTTTTTTAACCATCGTTTTTCTGCTATAATCAATTCAACTTAATCAAGAACAGGAACAGGTAAAGGTGCCAGCAGATCATTTTGTGGTACCTTTTCTTTTTTTATTCTTGATATGGATAAGCGAGGAGGAGACGTTATGGACAATTTAGTAAGTGTTTTGGGAGCTGACGCGGCAAGCGCCATAGAAAGCTTTCAACTTGGTCTTTGGTTCCTGATAGGAGCAGCTCTTGTATTTTTCATGCAGTGTGGATTTGCTATGGTGGAAACAGGATTTACAAGAGCAAAAAATGCTGGAAATATCATTATGAAGAATCTGATGGATTTTTGTATTGGTACCGTAGTATTTGTATTTCTTGGATTTGGGCTGATGATGTCAGAGGATTATATCATGGGCTTTATCGGTATCCCGAACATGCAGATATTTGATGATTTTGCTGGATTTGTAAGCAGTGGAAAGGCATCAAGCTTTGTATTTAACCTGGTATTTTGTGCGACGGCAGCTACGATCGTATCTGGTTCCATGGCTGAGAGAACGAAGTTCAGTGCATACTGTATCTATTCGGCGGTGATCAGTGCAGTGGTATATCCGATCGAGGCTGGATGGATCTGGAATACCCAGGGCTGGTTATATCAGTTGGGATTTACAGACTTTGCAGGTTCCTGTGCGATCCATATGGTAGGCGGGATCACAGCTTTGATCGGTGCCATTTTCGTGGGACCCCGTATCGGAAAGTATGCAAAGAACAGTAAAGGCGAGGTAGTGTCAAATGCTATCCCGGGACATTCCCTTACTATCGGCGCATTGGGATGTTTTATCCTCTGGTTTGGCTGGTACGGGTTCAACGGGGCAGCAGCAGGCTCCATCGCAGATCTGAGTGCGATATTCCTGACGACGACCATCGCACCGGCAGCAGCAACCTGTTCCTGTATGGTATATACCTGGTGGAAAAATGGAAAACCTGATGTTTCCATGTGTCTGAATGCTTCCCTGGCAGGTCTTGTGGCTATCACAGCCGGATGTGCTTATGTGGACGCGATGGGATCTTTGATCATCGGACTTGTAGCCGGAGTTATCGTTGTAGTAAGCGTAGAATTCATAGATAATAAGTTGAAAATTGATGATCCTGTTGGTGCAGTCAGCGTTCATGGAGTCAATGGTATCTGGGGCACGATAGCTGTAGGACTTTTCGATACAAAACTGGGTGTTTTCACTGCAGGAAAATTTGATCTTTTGATGGTGCAGATCTTAGGTGTTGCGGCAGTTGCAGCGTATACAATAATATGTATGACAGTTGTATTTTTCTGTATCAGGAAATTTATGGGTATCCGTGTGGAGAAAGAAGATGAGATCGCAGGACTCGATATCAGCGAGCATGGACTTGCTTCTGCATATGCAGACTTCCTGCTTACTGCTAACCCACATACGATGGAAGAAGAATTTGAACTGGATATGGATGGACTGGTTCCGGTGGTTCTGGACAAATCGATCACAAATGGACAGGGCAAATTCACTAAGATTACGATCATTTGTAATGAAGAGAAATTTGGCGTGTTAAAAGACGCAATGACAGTCATCGGCGTGACCGGTATGACAGTAAACAACGTAGTTGGCTGTGGTGTACAGCATGGAAAAACTGGAAACTATCGAGGAGTGCGCATGAGTATGAACCTGCTTCCTAAGGTTCGGGTAGAAATCGTCGTATCCACGGTAGACCCGGGACTTGTTGTGGCAGCAGCTCAGAGAGCCTTGTATACTGGCAATGTGGGTGATGGAAAGATCTTTGTATCACCGATAGAGGATGTTATGAGAGTAAGGACCAGTGAGATGGGCGTGGATGCGTTGGATGATGATAAATACAAGTAAGGTAGACACTTGTACGGGAACGGACGCCGGAACTTTTGCAGGGTGGATGTGGCTTTGGATTTTTGTGGATTGGATAGTTTTTGTATTTCTCAGGGGTTTGAGCGGGAATCGCTCAAACCCCTTGCGAGTTTGTGGGGGTAGTCAGAGAACAACAGTGTTCAGGATAGAGAAGCCTCTGGCTGCGAATACGGCAATCATACAACCTTTTATGGTTAACACGATTGCTAACATGATTGCCAACACGATTGCTAACACTAATGTTACGGTGTAAATAACTGTTATGAAAGGGTTTTGTTACCGATCAACTGGAAGCCGTACATGTTGATGACCTTGCTTATCGGTATTCGGTATTAATATGTGTCAAAGAAGCTCGTGAGGCATATACACTTTTTTAGTAATCAGATGCCTCATTATGTTTACAATCACGCCTGGATTTGCACTACGTACATAGCGATTTGCTATATATGTGGCACCTGCAAATTATTTTCTTGTTTCTGCCTCGCATTCTCTATATTGCGAGGCAGAATAGGTGATTATTTTGTATGTACCTCGTTAGCATCATTATGTACCTA
>SAAH01000123.1 GCA_009929525.1 Clostridia bacterium
CGCTACCTTTCGCAGATTCCTCGATATGACGGAATACGCTTTCCAGTGTCTCATTCAAATTTTCATCGTTTGCAGCCTTTGCTCTGACGTTGCAGAACAATTCGCTTGGCAATATGAAAAAGCCTTTTTCTTCCACCAGACCGCTTCGTGCCTCTTCGGCTTCATCATCTGGCATTGTTGCAAAATTGAAATTTGTATTTCCAGCTTTGATTTCGCCGTCATTGATGTAGCTACACAGGTTCTCGGAAATATAGCGATAGAACATTGTGCCGAGGACATAGTTCTTAAAATCCCACCCGTCTACTGCACCACGCAGTTCATCCGCTATTGCCCAGATTGCACGATGAAGTTCATCACGCTCTTGTTCCTTTTTAGTATCTACCATGGTTATTTATCCTCCGTCCTATAGTTTAGCCATGCCTCTTCAAGTGCAGAAAAATCCACATCATGCTTTAGGCAGAATTCTTTTATACTTTTCATTGCAGAAAGGTTCGGCTTTGACTTTGCGCCTTCCCACCGATTTACAGTTGAAAAAGCCACCCCGATTTCCTTCGCAAAATCCTCTTGTGTCATAAAAAGGCGTTGCCTTATTTTTCTAATTTCCTCTGGAAAATTCATTTTGCATCTCCTTTGCAAATACATTTCAACAATATAGCGTTATTATAGCACAAAGTTATGAATATTTCTACCCCTGTATCTAGGCAGCCGACTATGGCTGCTTATTTTTTTGCTTGTATTCAACAGTCCAACCGGAATTTCTTCTCAAATCACCCCTTAGAAAATTAGAAGGACAAATATCCGTGATTTTTCATAGCAACTGTCCTTTGAAAGATAGGAAGAAATAATCCACTCAACTTATGAATTTATCTCCAGTGTGAAATTGAAGAAAGGAATTCCCGCCCAAATCGAAAGTTTGTGTCCATAGGAAGTTGAAGGGAAAAGTTTCGTCAAATCTGCACTTTTATCTCCATTGGTAAGTGTACGGAAATATTTCTTCCGAAATTGGGAGTTTCCCATTCTTCCAATACATAGCTGTTGAAAAGGAAAAGTTTTCTTCAAAAATCGGAAAAATCAAAAATTGGCTACATCCCTGTCAGAAGGAGGAACAACAAATGAATTATGACAACATACCACAACAAATCAAAGACACCGGGCAATTCTGCGCCTGGAAATACGAGCAGCGTAAAGACCGCATGACAAAGGTGCCATATAACCCTGTGACCGGGCAGAAGGCAAGCGTGGACAAGCCGGAAACCTTTGTAGATTTCAAAACTGCTGTAAATGCTGTCAGTACTTACAGTGGCATCGGTATCCGTGTAACAGGTCGCATTATTGCCATTGACCTTGACCATTGTATCGCAGATGATGTCCTGCTCCCGTGGGCATCAGAAATCGTAGAACGCTTTCGTGACACCTACATTGAAATCAGCCCCAGTGGGACAGGACTTCGTATCCTTGCGCTTATGCCGGATGGATATGTGTATGACAGCAATACCTTCTATATCAAGAAGGGAAATGTTGAAGTCTATGTCGCAGGAGCCACCAACCGTTTTGTGACCCTCACAGGAAATGTATATCAAAAGGATGATGTTACTGAGCAGGCAGATGCTCTGCAGTGGTTATTGGATACCCATATGAAAAGACTGCAGTCTGTGAGCAAACATTCATTGCCAGAACGAGAAAGCTTTCTCTCTGATGAAAGCGTTGTTGAAAAAGCTATGAATGCCGTTAACGGTGAGAAATTTGGCAGACTGTGGAATGGTGACATTACAGGCTATCCATCACATAGCGAAGCAGACGCTGCACTTGTTTCCATGCTTGCTTTTTATTGCAACGGTAATGCAGAGCAGGTAGACAGGCTGTTTCGGCAGTCCGGTCTGTACCGTGACAAATGGGATGAACAGCATGGTGCTGATACCTATGGGAACATGACTATCAAGAATGCAGTTAGTAAGATGCAGAATTTCTATCAGCCTATCAAGACTAGTCCCGAAGCAGACTTCGATGACGAGATGCAAAAGCTCATCGTACTGAACCCAGCGGATACCACGAAATATCCTTGGACAGATATTGGAGCAGGGAAACTGTTCGCAGACTTCTACAAGGATGTTCTTCGCTATGTACCAGAACGCAGGACTTGGTTTGATTACCAGGCTGGTATCTGGACTGCGGATATTGGCGGATTGAAAGCCATGTACCGCTGCATGAAACTTGCCAATCTGCTCCATCTGTATGCCCTTGAGATAAAGGACGAGCATCAGAGAAAAAGCTACATGGACTATTCCAAACGATGGCAGTCACATGGCTATCGGGTCAATGTACTGAAAGATGCGCAGGTGCATCATCCAATTTCTTATTTGGCATTTGACAAAGATCCCTATGTGTTTAATTGCAAAAATGGAACCCTGCATCTTGATTCCAGACAATTCACCGAGCATCGCAGTTTGGATTTGTTGACCAAAATCACACCCGTGACATTTGACCCAACCGCTCACAGTGACCGCTGGAATACCTTCATTTCCGAAATCATGAGCAATGATCAGGAACGTGCAGTCTTCTTGCAGAAGATACTTGGCTATGCCCTTAGTGGCGATACCCGTCACGAATGCATGAGCATTCTCTACGGTGCTACTACCAGAAATGGCAAAGGCACCTTATGTGAAAGCGTGTTGAAGGTATTCGGCAGTTATGGCTGCACAGCAAGACCGGAAACCATTGCTCAAAAGAACAATATCAACAGTTCCCAGCCAAGTGAGGATATTGCTCGTCTTGCAGGTGTCCGATTTGTAAATATCGCAGAGCCGGGAAAAAGTCTGGTGCTGAACGCTGCATTGGTTAAGAACATGACAGGCAACGATACACTGAACGCCCGTTTTCTCCATGAAAACAGTTTTGATTTTGAACCTCAGTTCAAACTCTACATCAACACCAACTACCTGCCTGTAGTTAATGACATGACCGTATTCTCCAGCGGACGAGTCATCATCATTCCCTTTGAGCGGCACTTTGATGAGGCTGACCAGGATAAAGGCTTGAAACATGAATTTGCAACGCCTACGGTACAGTCCGCAATTCTCAATTGGCTGATTGAGGGATTTAATCAATTACATCAACATGGGCTGCATATGCCGCAGTCAGTTATCAATGCCACCAGACAGTATCAACATGACAGCAACAAGACCATCCTCTTCATTGAGGATTGTATGGAGGAAGGCGCAGTTTATGAGGAACGTACCGCTGATGTATATAGCAAATACAAATTGTGGTGCATTGAAAACGGTCAGTATGCCGAAAGCATGAAGAATTTCAAACAAAGCCTATCTGCCGTGATGGAGGTAAAGCGTAAGCGTCCGAAGTCCGGCGGTGAGAAAACCACAATGGTGATTGGCTATCGTCTGGTATCCGAGTTTCTGCGTGGATAATCACACGGGGCAGTATGGGGCAAGTAATATAGGCATTTCTCTATTAGAAACAGAGAATTTTATATAACCATTATTACTTGCCACAGTTTGCCCCATCCACTGTGACTATGAAAGGGGTGATGCCTATGACTGTATAAAACATTTACTCAGATATGAGTAAAACCTGCTTTCTAATGACAGAAAGCAACATTGACGAAAGGAGCAATCAATTATGAGATTTAACTTTTTCTATGGTACAAAACCAAAGATAGCACAACGCCATGCCGGGGATTTCTCCCGTAAAGGATACGAATGCAATCTGGTGTTGCAGGATAAAACAGGTCAACCTGTGGCAGTATCCCGTAACACGGAACTTGATGTATGGAAGGTCGAACATAACTTTTCCAGCGTATTTTTTACTACCTATACTGAGGCAATGGCTTACTGCAAAGGTCGATTCTTCGATGCAGATGGAAAGGCGGTGTGAGGCTATGACCGATACGAAGTATTACCCTGTCATCGACTGCAATAGTGAGGGAACACAAAAGGCTGCACTGTTCCCGATTTATAATCGTGATATTGTCAGTAAGAACCACAGCCTGTGGCTTGAGGAGATAATCCCTCACCACTTCCGCTTATGCACCAAGAACACCAAAGAGCCAAGAGTCACTGGTATATTCACCATTCATTGTCCTGCCTGCGGTAAACCATTGAAGTGTATCGCACAGGCAACGAGCAACAACAGACTGGGACTGTATGAGTGCAGTTCCTGCAACAACAATTAAGGAGGCAACAGCCATGATTTCAAAAGAATTTTTCCAGAAGCATTTTAAGCTTCACAACAAGATTACCTTATACACTGCGGATAATATTCCACTTACCATTTCTAAAGCATATCACCTTCATCTTGATGGTGGTCACTGTACGATGGACATCGCAGACTGTGAAGACCTTGCGGAGTTCTGTGAACTGCGTGGGCTCTCACTTGAACCTACTGAGATAATGTAACACCTGGTAGGGGCGGTCGCAATCTCCACAATAAATCTGCCGTGGAACGGGCGTGGGGTCTTACGCACAAAAACGCGTATTCAAACGGGGTATTAACCCAATAAGCTAAGAGCTTACAAATGGCGTATTCATTGGCTTTTGACCCCATAACTGTTTTGAAAAGATTTGAAAAACATACGAATTAATCAAAAAATTAGGAGGATTTTCATCATGAATGAAAACACAAAAATTGCTCTCCACACAGGAGAGCCGGAATATGACAGAAACTTTTGGAACCATGCCCGTGGTGCAGATGGGTGCGAATCTGTACTCGCTATGTGTACTGACCGTGCCACAGGC
Organism: Clostridia bacterium; assembly: GCA_009929525.1. GTDB lineage: Bacteria > Bacillota > Clostridia > Lachnospirales > Lachnospiraceae > Oliverpabstia. The sequence goes on from SAAH01000123.1 coordinate 4,749, forward strand.
GGGTATCCACTTCCCGTTGTGGCTCAAAACAAATTCTCTGAAGCACTGAATAAGGAAAGTTTGTTCAGACAAATCGGCACAACCATGAATGCTTTGAATCACGGATACCGCATCTTTGCCAAGGACTGTGAGGATATTGCTCTTTGGGTACCAGAAGGTGGTCATATCCCTGTCTATGAAGGCATTGAAGATTTCAAGGAACATAAGTTGGAAAGTCACAAGCTGGCAGCTTTCGTAAAACTGGATGAGGATTTCATCCACGATGTCAGCTTTCATCTGGAAAATTACCTGGTGCAGCGTTTTGCTAAGAATTTTGCTAAGGGTGAGGAACAGGCATTTATCAATGGTACTGGTGGAGACCAGCCTATTGGAATTCTTGCTGAAACTTATGGTGCCAAAATTGGTACAACAACAAGCGCACTTACCTTTGAGGATATCTATAAACTGTACTTCTCGGTAAAACCAGAATATCGTGCCAACGGCAGCTGGATGATGAATGACGAAACGGCATTGTATCTCCGCAACCTCAAAGACGATGACGGAAACTTTCTGTGGCGTGGCAGTGCAGATACGCTGATGGGAAAACCTGTGGTTATCTCTAATGAGATGCCATCCATTGATGATAATACCAAGCCTGTGGCTTTCGGTGATTTCTCTTACTACTGGATTGTAAACAGAAAACTGATTACAGTCAGAACATTAAAAGAGAAATTCACCCTACATGATCAGATTGGCTATCTTGCCTTTGAATTCGTGGATGGTCGTTTGATTCGCCCAGATGCAATCAAGGTTATTCAGATTAGAGCATAAATCCCTAATACCGTCTGCCGATGGAGAAAGGTGCATACAACATGAAAACAGAACACCATAAAAGCCGTATCACCGAAACTTCCATCGGTGGCACAGTATATATAGTAGAATCACTGGTCAGCGAATCAGCTAAAGAGACTGCATATACTAAGGTGAAAAGGCTTATTTTGAGCAATTCAAAAGACCTTATAAAGTTATCAGATACAACACAATTATTATCAGAAATAGACTCGACTTCAGCGTCATAGTACGGTAATATGCCATACTGACCAAAGGTATCAGATGCCTTTGGCAGAGGCATTACCGCTTGAAGGCTGTCGGAAAGGAGCAGAAAAATATGAACAGACAGCCTAATATAGATGCAGCCCTTGGGGAGAAAATCACAGCACTTTATTGCAGATTATCCCGTGATGATGAACTTCAAGGAGACAGCAACAGTATCAAGAATCAGAAAGCAATTTTACAAAAATACGCTGAGGACAATGGATTTAGAAATATTCACTTCTATGTGGATGATGGTTTCAGTGGTACGAATTTCGATAGACCAGATTTTCAGAGAATGATAGCCGAGATGGATGATGGCAACATTGCCACTATTATCGTAAAAGATATGTCCAGACTGGGCAGAGATTATCTGAAGGTCGGCTATTACACGGAGGTGGCATTCCCTGAGGCGGATGTACGCTTCATTGCCATTAACAATGGTGTTGATAGTGCTAATCAACAGGACAGCGATTTTACCCCATTCCTCAACATAATTAATGAATGGTATGCCAAGGATACGAGTAAAAAAATCAGAGCCGTGTTTAAGGCAAAGGGAGAATCGGGTAAGCCACTCTGCACCAATCCACCATACGGATATGTGAAAGACCCACAGGATAAACTGCACTGGGTAATTGATGAAGATGCGGCCCCTGTGGTAAAGGAAATCTTCCATCTTTGTATGCAAGGTTTGGGGCCGACACAGATTGCAAAGGAACTTACGAAAAGAAAAATTTTATGTCCAACAGCACACTTTAAAGACATTGGTTTAAATCCGGGTTATGTTCCGACTAATCCGCGTGCATGGCAAAGTAGAACCGTAGCGGATATTTTATCAAAGCAGGAGTACCTTGGGCACACGGTGAACTTCAAATCACACAAGAAGTCCTACAAGAGCAAGAAAACCATCAAGAATGACCCATCAGAATGGCAGATTTTTGAGAATACCCATGATGCCATTATCGATGAGGAAACCTTCAAAACTGTTCAGCGAATTCGTGATGGCAGACGCAAGGTATCAAGACTTGGTGACATGGGCATTTTATCCGGCATGATGTTTTGTGCCGACTGCGGCAATAAGCTATATCAAGTCCGTGGGAAAGGTTGGGAACATGATAAAGAATATTTTGTATGTGCTACCTACCGTAAGGTCAAGGGCGGATGCAGTTCCCATCAAATCAGGAATGTAGTGGTAGAGCAACTGTTATTGCAAGACTTACAGCGTGTGACCGCATTTGCATGTGAGCATGAAGATGAGTTCCTACAGCTTATTACAAGCAATTCAGAAAAGGAATTAAACAAGGAACTCAAAGACAGTCGCAAGGAATATGAACAGGCAAAGGCTCGTATCAACAAGTTGGATACTATTATCCAAAGACTCTATGAGGACAATGTCGAGGGCAAAATCAGTGATGAACGTTTCATCAAAATGTCAGCTACATACGAAGCGGAGCAGAAAGAACTCAATGCCCGTGTGACTGCTTTGCAAGACTTCATTGACCATGCAAAAGAAAAATCCCTCAACGCTGAACACTTCCTATCATTAGTAAGGAAGTACACAGACATCAAGACATTGGATGCCGAGATTATTCGAGAATTCGTGGAGAAGATAATTGTATTCAAAGCGGAGAAGGTCGATGGTCACAGGACACAACGTATTCAGATAATCTACAACTGTATCGGAGCAGTAGAACTTCCTGAAAAACATGAAAAAACGGCATAGCCGATATTCACGACTATGCCGAATTTTTCAAGGGAATAAAATCCCTTAGTGAGTAGCCCATTCCGGCGCCGTTTTTTTGTCATTCTTTTATAATATTTTTACTGCAAAGATAAGTGATCACAAAGTACCCGCCATATATCACCACCAGGAATCCAGATGTCATCACAATGGATGGCAGAAGCTGTTTATTTCCAAAGGTCGCCAAAATATAGTTGCAAAATTGGATTCCAAAGATGGCATGTATAATGGCTATCAGCAGCGGAAAAAGGAAGAAGATTCCGATCTGTCTGAACAATGCCCGGTTGAGCATCTTTTCATCTACTCCCAGTTTTCGAAGCATAAGGAAGCGTTCTTTGTTGTCGCTGCTTTCGGACAGTTCCTTCAATGCCAGAAGTGCGGCACTGGATAATAAGAAAATGATTCCCAGATATAATCCGATAAATGTAACGAGTGCCCCCAGTCCAATGCTCGCTTCCACGATCGACTGGCGTGTATTTGCCTCTATCGTGGTGTTGGCAGCATAGTCTGACTGATCGGTTGCGATGAGCAGGTCTTCTGTTTCCTCCTTAGCTTCTTTGGTGGAAGCTTTATAATTGGCTATGATCACACTCTCAGAACGGATACTTTCATCCACTGCATCGTCAGGAACTATGAATAATCCCATGTTGATGTGGTTGGAAGACATGTGAAGAAATCCTTCTTTGCATTCAATATATCCCGGTTCATAAGTTTTTCCTAAAATTGTGATGGTTGGTTTAGTCTCAAGACCATGGTTGCGAATATCAACCCACTGATCAAAATCAGCTACGATGGCATATTGATTTTGTCCCAGTGAAAGTTCTTCTAACCCATATAATTTGGCAACCTTATTGTAATCGCTCAATCGTATCAAAGATTCAGCAGAATCATAAGAAAGGAATGGAAAATCCTTCATAGCTGTGTCCAAATAAGAACCAAGGGAATTACGGATCAGGAATTCATTTGTTGCATAGATGTTCAGTTCCGTGATATCTGTGCAATATTCATCGAGATCAAATCCGAGACGATCCATGGTTTCTCTTGCAGTAAGCTTGGAGTCTTCAATCTGTGCATCACTGTAATCATGATAAGCGCTATCGACAATATCATAGTCCTTTGACAATTCCAGGTCAACGGGGGCCATTTCGTCCAGATTGGCAGTCATGGAATTCTTGATCGATAGTGCGGAGGACAGCACGCAGATGGTTACAAACAGCATCAGACATATCAAAGTCATAGATACGACAGTGGTATTGATCTTGCTGCTGACCTGTCTGAGGGTGAAGCTGTTCAGTCCCTTGTAATACATTTTTTTCATGCTCATAAATATCTTGAGCAGCAGCCCGGATAATGACCAGAACAACAGGAAGGTGGAGATGCAGCCTAAAGCGATGATGCCAAACAGTGTGCTGGAATCGGCCATTTTATCGACCCGACAGGTTACCGTGTAATAAGCGTATCCGAGCATGGAAACTGAGATTACAAATACGACTATACAGAGGATCGGATTTTTCATTTTCACGGTTTCTGATTTTTTGCTTGCGTAGAGTAAGTCGATCAGTTTGCAGCGGTTGATCGTAACAGTGTTGAAAATCATGACAAGCAGGTACATGATGCCGAAATAAATCATAGTTTTCACGCAGGCCTTACCGGCAAAGATAAACTGGAATTTTGTCATATCGGCTTCGAACATGTTAGCAACCAAAAGACTCATCAGCTGTGAAAGCCCCACGCCCAGAACCAGTCCTACGATCAATGAGATAATGCCGATAAATATAGTCTCGAAAAATAATATCATAGATATTTTTCGCTTACTCATCCCCAAAGTCAGATATACCCCAAATTCTTTGTTGCGTCGCTTGATCAAAAACTGAGATGCATAGATCACCAAAAATCCCAGGATCAAAGACACAAAGACACTGACGCCGGACAGCATATCATTCATCATATCGATGATTGCATAAGTGGATGAACTGATATCCATCATGATAGTCTGGCTCTCGATGGCATTGAAAACGTAGAAAATAGATACGCCGAGGATCAGGGTGAAAAAATAAATGGCATAGTCCTTAAAGCTTTTTCGGATATTTTTCAGTGATAGTTTAAAGAGCATCATTTAAATCACCGCCTAACAGTGTCACAACACCAATGATCTGGTCGAAGAACATTTTTCTTGAGGAGTCTCCTTTGTGGATTTCATTAAATAACTTGCCGTCTTTGATAAAAATGACCCGTGATGCATAACTTGCGGTAAATGCATCATGTGTGACCATCAATATCGTTGCGGCCAATTCCTTATTCAGATAGGTGAAACGTTCCAAAAGCATCTTGGCTGATTTTGAATCCAAAGCGCCTGTCGGTTCGTCTGCCAGGATGAGTTTTGGGTTGGTAATGATGGCACGGGCGGAGGCAACACGCTGTTTTTGTCCGCCACTCATCTGATAAGGATATTTTCTAAGAACATCTTTGATATTCAGATCTGTGGCAACTTTTTGGATCCGCTGGTCAAGCTTGTGGACATTGACATTCTGGATGGATAAAGCCAGAGCAATATTTTCATATGCAGTCAGTGTGTCCAGAAGGTTAAAGTCCTGGAAAATGAACCCCAGTTCCTCCCGCCGAAATTGGTTCAGCTTATTCCCTTTCAGCATAGTGATATCTTCACCGGCAACATAGATGTGCCCGGAAGTAACCTTATCGATGGTGGAGATACAGTTCAGCAGCGTTGTTTTGCCGGATCCGCTGGCGCCCATGATGGCGACAAACTCACCTTTTGCTACATCAAAGGAAATATTGTTGAGAGCCTTTGTGAGACTTGATTTGTTTCCGTAATACTTTTCGATCTTGTCGATTTTTAATATGTTTTCCATGAGTTTACACTCTCCTTTCACGGTCTATCATATAGAAATCAAAGCAGTTTGTCGTTTGACTAATATTACCAAACCTTACAAAAATGTCAGGTGGATATAGATCTCTTTTAGAAAAGAGTGTGTGGATTACTTTAAAACGCTGTAATAATCATTTCTTGCAAATGTGATCGAGACAGTAGTGTATTGATTTTCCATAGAGTCAATGGTGAGCCGATGACCCAGTTTACCACATAATTTTTGAGCGATATAAAGTCCCATACCTGTCGATTTTGTCTTGATCCTTCCGTTATGCCCTGTAAATGATTTTTCAAATACTCGTGGGAGATCAGCTTTAGGAATACCAATACCGTTGTCGCGGATACAAACCGTCGTTTCCGTATCGGTAGTGCTTGCAGCGATGGTGATGGCGGCATGGTCCTCTCGTTTGTATTTGATACTGTTATTGAAAATCTGGTGCAGAATGAACTCCAGCCATTTGGGATCGGTCAGCACATTGATGTCTGTCCCGGATACTGTCAGATCGATATCATTTTCCAGAAGATCATCTTTGTTTTTCAAAGCCACTGCGCCGATGATCTTATTCAGATTGGTTTCTGTGATGAGATAATCTTTTTCTGCATTTTCACTGCGGACATAATAAAGGACCTGCTCGATATAGTTATCGACCCGTTTGATCTGGTTTACAGCCTTGGTGTCGAACTGGCCGGGGTGGTTATGGATCATCAGAAGCAGACTGGAGATTGGTACTTTGACTTCGTGGATCCACATTTCGACGTATTCTTTGAAGTCATTGATACTGTATTCATAATTCTTGACATTTTCAGTCATGGACTTATTTGCTTCATATACTATAAATGAGCAAATTTAAAAAAATGCACAATAAGTTCACGCTACTAACGCCAAAACATCATCAAAAAGAATGTTTCTTGCTCCGCACTGGTA
>SAAH01000017.1 GCA_009929525.1 Clostridia bacterium
TTTCTAAAAACCTAAAACTGGTGCTAAAACAGAAAAATTATTTTCTCTGTTTTGCACAAATATAGTACTTGTTAGATATTAGGGTACTGAACAGTTACAGAAATTTCATATACTTTCATATGCAGTGGACAATTCAAGTTCGGTTTGGTGTGCCTGCTGTGAGTTGGAAAAATTGTAAGCTTCTGAAATGACGGACAGCCTCACAAAAGGAGAGGAAAGTGTGGGAAAATCAGAAAAGATATTGAAAATGATCCTTTGGCTGCTTCTGGTGTGTGTCGGAGGAAATTTTGCTGCAAAAGGCTTTTTGAAACTGAGGGAAAATCCATCTGAACTTGGCAGGAAGATATTGAAACAGGCATATCTGAAGATAGAGGAAGATGCCATTTGGTGGTGCCTTCCGGGGAGCTTCTATGATGAGAAAGACAGCCAGTCACTGGTGGATATCATTTGCGGGAAAATAGGTTCCTTTTTTCCGCTGTTTACATATCTTGAACAAAATCAGGAGATCCTGACGGTCGTGGAGGACGAAAGTACCTATCATAAGATCATTGAGGTAAATGGAAAAACTATTACAGAACGGATACTGGCGGAGAATCAGGGGACGGCAGTGGAGGAAGAAAATCAGGCAGCACGAGAGGATAGGGCAAAAGACAAGGCAGATGTATCGGAAGAAGCTGGTGAACAGGATGAGGTACAGATGCAGGCAGATGCATCTGGAGAGGCACAGCCGGGTGATGAGCAGCAGGGGCAGACGACAGCACAGGAAAACACCACACTTCCTGCATGGACGCAGGCCGTAGAAAATGCCGCATCTAAGGACCTTTCCATGGAACGGCTCAGTGATTTTGATTATCTTTTGAATAATTTCTTTGTGGTGGACCCAAACACTACGATCGACAGTTCCCAGATGAATGCAGCAGCCCTTATGCAGGATGATCTGAAGATAGAAGGACAAAGTGAAAATCCTCAGATCTTGATCTATCACACCCATTCCCAGGAGGGGTATGCAGATTCCATCGAGGGTGATGAGAATACAAGTGTCATCGGAGTGGGAAATTATCTGGAATCTCTTTTAAGGGATGTATTTGGATACAAAGTGATCCATATCAAGGATGCTTTTGACATGATGGACGGCCAGCTGGAGAGGAGCAAAGCCTATAATTACGCCCTTCCGAGAGTGCAGCAGGTGCTTGATGAAAATCCGTCCATTGAAGTAGTGATCGACCTTCACCGGGATGGAGTGCCGGATGATAAACATCTGGTGACAGAAATTAATGGGAAACCGACAGCTCAGATCATGTTTTTTAATGGGTTGAGCAAAACGATCAACAATGGATCACTTGATTCTCTCCCCAATCCATATATTGCAGATAATCTGGCGTTTTCTTTCCAACTATCTTATCAGGCAGCGAGATTTTATCCGCAGTTTACCAGGTGTATCTATCTGAAAGGCTATCGATACAATCTCCATGTACGGCCACGATCCATACTTCTTGAAGTGGGGGCTCAGACGAATACGGTACAGGAAGCGATGAATGCTATGGAGCCATTTTCGGTGATTTTAAATAAAGTACTAAAAGGAGAATGACAAATTCCATGCGGTTATGCTATACTGTTAGTTATAGTGTGCAAAGAATCGCATTTTTGAAAGTGTAAGTGGAAAGAGAGGAACAAAAGTGGCAGTAATCGATCAAAGTAAGATTCGTAATTTCTGTATAATAGCACATATTGATCACGGCAAGTCCACATTGGCAGACCGGATCATTGAAAAAACTGGTCTTTTGACCGAACGTGAGATGCAGTCCCAGGTGCTTGATAACATGGATCTTGAAAGAGAGCGTGGGATAACGATCAAAGCCCAGACTGTGCGTATCGTATATAAAGCAAATGATGGTGAGGAGTATGTATTCAATCTGATCGATACTCCCGGACATGTGGATTTTAACTATGAAGTATCCCGAAGCCTGGCAGCCTGTGACGGGGCAGTGCTGGTAGTGGATGCGGCTCAGGGAATCGAGGCCCAGACGCTGGCAAATGTATACCTGGCGCTGGATCATGATCTGGATGTTATGCCGGTCATCAACAAAATCGATCTTCCCAGCGCAGATCCGGAGCGTGTCATCAATGAGATTGAAGATGTGATCGGGATCGAGGCGCAGGATGCACCTCAGGTATCGGCTAAGATAGGATTGAATATCGATCAGGTCCTTGAGCAGATCGTGGAGAAGATTCCGGCACCGGAAGGGGATCCGAAAGCACCGCTGCGGGCATTGATCTTTGATTCCGTATATGATTCCTATAAAGGTGTTATTGTATTTTGCCGTGTGAAGGAAGGTACGGTCAGAAAGGGCATGAAGGTCCGGATGATGGCTACCGGAGCGGTGGAAGATGTGGTGGAAGTGGGATATTTTGGCCCGGGGCAGTTTATTCCGTGTGAGGAACTGAGTGCTGGTATGGTAGGATATTTCACCGCAAGTATAAAAAATGTAAAAGACACGCAGGTTGGTGATACCGTTACAGACGATGAACAGCCATGTGCGTCACCATTGCCAGGATACAAGAAAGTAAATCCTATGGTTTACTGTGGGGTATATCCGGCAGATGGGGCAAAGTACGGTGACCTTAGAGATGCACTGGAAAAGCTCCAGCTCAATGATGCATCGCTCTTTTACGAGCCTGAGACATCGATCGCACTGGGATTTGGTTTCCGCTGCGGATTTTTGGGGCTGCTTCATCTGGAGATCATCCAGGAACGTCTGGAGAGAGAGTACAATCTTGATCTTGTGACGACAGCTCCCGGCGTTATCTACAAAGTTCATAAGAGTAATGGGGAAGTGATCAATCTGACCAACCCATCCAATCTTCCAGATCCGTCAACGATCGAATATATGGAAGAGCCGATGGTAAAAGCGGAGATCATGGTGACTACCGAATTCATTGGTCCGATCATGGATCTTTGTCAGGAACGAAGAGGTCAGTATCAGGGTATGGAATATATGGAAACTACCCGTGCGCTGCTTAGATATCATCTTCCGCTGAATGAGATCATTTATGACTTTTTCGATGCTCTCAAGTCCAGATCCAAAGGATATGCGTCCTTTGATTATGAGATGCTGGGATATGAGAGAAGTGAGCTTGTGAAGCTGGATATCCTTGTGAATAAGGAAGAAGTCGATGCCCTATCCTTTATCGTATTTGCCGGTTCTGCTTATGATCGGGGACGCAGGATGTGCGAGAAGCTTAAGGCAGAGATTCCGAGACAGTTGTTTGAGATTCCGATCCAGGCGGCTGTGGGCGGTAAGATTATTGCCCGTGAGACGGTCAAGGCTATGAGAAAAGATGTGTTGGCTAAGTGTTATGGCGGTGATATTTCACGTAAAAAGAAACTGCTGGAAAAACAGAAAGAAGGAAAGAAGCGTATGCGTCAGGTAGGAAATGTCGAGATACCGCAGAAAGCCTTTATGAGTGTTTTGAAGCTGGATGAAGATTGACAACATCAGGGGGAGCATAAGTCTTTTGACTGCTTTCCCTGTACTTGTATGTCGATAAAATGAATAAGGAAATCATGGAGGAAATAAAATGCTGCCAAAAACAATGAGGGCTGTACTGCAGGCACTATCTTTTGGAAATATAGAGGTAGAGGCATCCAGACGGCTGGCGGATCTGAAAAAACTGGATCCGATGCGTATCCTGTTTAAAAAATTGGATGCACAAGTATATAACGGAGATTATCGTGTGCCGATCCGACTTTATTTTCCATCGGAAGAAGCGATGCAAGAAGAGATAAAGGAGAGATCAGGAGTCCCTATGGTGCTGTTCTTTCACGGCGGCGGATGGGTAACGGAAAGTATCGAAAACTACGATCGTGTATGTGCCAGAATGGCTCAGTCATTGGGACAGATCGTGGCTTCCGTAGAGTACAGACTGGCTCCGGAGCACCGTTTTCCTACGGGACTTGAGGATTGTTATGCAGCAGCAAAAGCACTTTATACCAATCGTTTTTTGATGAATGTAGATCCCGAGAAGATCACGGTCATGGGTGACAGTGCGGGAGGAAATCTGGCAGCAGCAGTATGCATGATGGCAAGAGACAGGAAAGAATTCGCTGTAAAAAGGCAGATATTGATCTATCCGGCCTTGAACAATTGTTATACAGAGGAGTCACCGTATCCTTCAGTGAAAGAAAACGGAGACGGTTATCTCCTTACCGCAGTAAAAATGGAAGACTATCTGAATCTTTATGAGAGTGGTCCTGAAGATCGGCAGAATCCGTATTTTGCACCGATCCTGCAGACGAATCTGGAAGATATGCCGGATACTCTGATACTTACGGCGGAACTCGATCCTCTGAGAGATGAGGGGGAGGCTTACGGGGAGAGACTCCGGGAAGCCGGTAATTTTGTGGAAGTGCATCGGATCAAGGATGCATTTCATGGTTTTTTCGCACTGGGAATAAAACTCCTGCACGTTCAGGAAAGTTTTGGATATATGAATAGCTTTTTGGAGGAGATGACGGAAGAGTGTCAAGATTTGGATATTCAGAGTGGAGAAAATTAGATAATGCGGCACTGGCGTTTCCTGCAGTAACAGGAAAGGGAGATACACGTGTATTTCGATTTTACAGCCAGTTGAAAGAAGAGATAGATGGTGAACTGCTTCAGAAGGCGCTGGATGAAACGATGGAAAAATATCCGTTATTTCAGGCAGTTATGCGAAAAGGCCTTTTTTGGTATTATCTGGAGCATCGGGATATTAAACCATTGGTAAAGGAGGAACACCGGCCTCCATGCAGCAAATTATTTATACCGGATAAGAAATCACTGTTATTCGAAGTGAGCTATTATAAGAACAGGATCAATCTGGAGGTGTTTCATGCACTGACAGATGGAACCGGGGCGATGCATTTTCTGGTGACACTTACAAAAAATTACCTGATGCAGGCACATCCGGAGGAGGATCTTCCGGAAGTGGCAGCAGACGAAAATGTAACGGGAAAGGATCAGGAAGAGGATAGCTTTTATCAGTACTATTCGACCAATACTCCGAAACCGGCAGAGAAGAAACCTGCGGCCTATCAGTTCCATGGAGAGAAGCTTATGCAGGATGAGATGCATATCCTGGAAGTGGATATGCCGGTGAAGGAAACTCTTGCGAAAGCCCGGCAATATGGTGTGTCGATCACGGTTATGATCGCTGCCATGATGATCTGTTCGATCCATGAGGAGATTCCGAAGAGTCGTTTGAATAAGCCGATCGCACTGATGATCCCGGTGAACCTGAGAAATTATTTTCCATCTCAGTCTATGACCAATTTCTTTGGATGGATCGAGGTGGGACATCAGTTTCAGGAAGGCGACACTTTAGAAACTGTAATGCTTGATATAAAGAGTCAGTTTGAGAAAGAACTGACGAAGGACCGCATCTCATCAAAGATGAGTTCGCTGGTAAAATTGGAGAGAAATCCATTTTTGCGGATCGTACCTTTGGAGATCAAGAAGTTTTTCCTGATGCTGGGCACAAACTTTGGCGGGCGCAGTATCACGGCGGTTTTTTCAAACATAGGGGTGATCAAACTTCCACCCCAGTATTATGACTATATTGAACAATTTGGAATATTTACAAGTACAGATTCCATGCAGATATGTTCCTGCTCATTCGGTGACCGGATGATATTAGGAATCACATCCAAGATCCCCAGTGAGAATATCCAGAGAAATCTTCTGGATATGATAAAGGAAGAAGAGATTCCATGTACGGAACTTAAAAATGATTTTCCGGGTTACAGCAATAAGCCGAAGATGACAGGGAAGATGTTCTTCCAGATATTAACGTTTGTTTGTCTGGCGGCGATCGTTGTCTGTATGATGACTGATTATATGATCAACAAAGAGATCACCTGGGCCTGGTTCGTGGCGGGCGGGTGCCTGTGCACCTGGCTGATCACCATGGTAGCGTATACAAAAAGGCGGAACATATTGAAGAATGAGGCATGGATGCTGATATTTTTCTCTGTGATAGGTTTGCTATGGGATATTTGTACAGGCTGGCATCGATGGTCAGTGGATTTTCTGTTTCCGATCGCGACCTTGGCTGTACTTTGTTCGATACCGATCATCGCGAGGATATGTCATCTGGAAATGAAAGAATATCTTTATTATATGATACAGGCCAGCGGCATAGGGCTGATACCATTGATACTGGTGTTGACAAAAGTGGTGAATATTACTTTCCCCTCTGTCATATGCGTGGGTGCAAGCTTTCTTGTTCTGGCAGGATTATTCATATTTTCAGGGAAAGACATGATCAGGGAAATGTATAAGAAGTTCCGACTGTAATATTGCAGCGGTATGATGTTGGCAATATGAAATAAATGATGGGAGCAGGAGAAGTTTTTGGTAAACTTCTTCTGCTCCCATTATTTTACTTTTTGTTTTTGTGGTGTTTTACACATTCAGTAAGAAGATATTCAATTTGTCCATTGATCGATCGAAAATCATCCTCTGCCCACTGTGCCAGATCATTCCACAGAGAAGTGGAGAGACGGAGAGGCACTTGCTTCTTTGACTTGTCTTTATTTTTTTCATCTGCCATCGTCTGTTAACTCCTCCCGCATTTATATTTATGCATATCTAGTAGATAGAGCCACTGTTTACAATCGGCTGGGCATCTTTGTTTCCACACAGGACAACCAGAAGATTGCTTACCATAGCGGCTTTTCTTTCTTCGTCCAGCTCTACAATATCATTTTCTGACAGTTGATGTAAAGCCATCTGTACCATTCCGACAGCTCCTTCTACGATCTTCTGGCGTGCGTCGATGATCGCAGAAGCCTGCTGACGCTGGAGCATGGCAGAAGCAATCTCCGGAGCATAGGCCAGATGAGTGATACGGACATCGATGATCTTGATCCCTGCGTCTTCAACTTTGGACTGAAGTTCATCCTGCATGATATCAGCGATTTCCTGGCTGCTTCCACGCAGAGATTTTTCATCGCTTCCTTCTACAGCATCATATGGATAATGACGGGCAGCATTTCTTGTGATGGCATCACACTGGATCGAGAGGTATTCGTAGAAATCCTCCACATTCAATACTGCTTTGGTGGCATTTTCTACTTTCCAGATCACAACGGTGCCGATCTCGATAGGATTTCCTGTCTCATCATTGACTTTCTGTTTTTCGTTGGCGAGTGTCAGTGTTTTGAGAGAGACTTTCTTTTTCGTAGAAACATTTTTGCTTGAGCCGGAAGATTTTCCTGATGAGAAGGAAGAGAGTACATCATTTGTCTGTGCTTCAGCGGCCTTCTCAGCGGCTGGATTAATGGCAGTACAAAATGGAACTACCCAGAAAAATCCTGGCTCATACAGTGTTCCATAATATTTTCCGAATAATGTCAGTACAAGGGCTTCATTTGGATGGATGATCTTAAGTCCGATCATCAATATCGGTCCCGTGATGATGGCAATTACAAATACGATGATCGAAGCTGCCAGAAGGGCCGGATTATCTACGGTGTTGCCGTCCGGGCCGCTGGTGGAGTTAATGATACCGAGTACAAAGAAAACGGTTCCCCCGATGATGAGAAGCAGAGAAACCAGAAACATGAGCATACCAGACGCCGGTTTCAGAAGCTTTTCATTTGTTATTTTAGTGTTTTCCATAGTGCTACCTCCATGTGTAATAAAGTGATATTAAAATGATATCATTATAATACGCCCGCAGGAATCGAATGTCAATAGAAATCGGATAAACACTGTGTTATAATGAAAAACAGTGGCTTATCATTGTAAGAAGCAAGGGAGAAAAAATTAATGGAATCACAGGAATTATATGATCTGACCGGACTTCAGTCAGAGATCGGGGTTATGAAAAATAGAGAGTTGGAATTATATGTGCATATTCCATTTTGTGCAAAAAAATGTGATTATTGTGATTTCCTTTCCGGGCCGGCGGGGAAAGAGCAGCAGCAGGATTATGTGGAGGCACTGTGCCGTGAAATCGATTCCTGCGGCGATTTTTCAGAATATGAAGTTTCAAGCATTTTTATAGGAGGCGGAACTCCCTCCCTGTTGGATGGAAATCTGATTTTCAAAATTATGGACAGGGTGAGAAAAAAGTTTGCAGTGGCCGATACGGCAGAGATTTCGATAGAGGCGAATCCTGGAACTGTGGATGAGGGAAAACTTGGGTTTTACAGGCAGGCGGGCATCAATCGGATAAGCTTTGGGTGTCAGTCAGCGGATGATACAGAACTGAAAAAACTGGGAAGGATCCATACGTGGGAAAAATTTCTCGAGAGTTTTCACATGGCAAGAAAAGCAGGATTTGATAATATCAATATGGATCTGATGTCAGGACTGCCGGGACAGACACTGCGGTCATGGGAGGATACCCTTGGAAAAGCCATAGCTCTGGGCACGGAGCATATTTCGGCCTATAGTCTGATCATAGAGGAAGGCACACCATTTGCCAGTCAGCAGCTGGAGCTTCCGGATGAAGAGACGGAGAGACTGATGTATGAGCGCACGCATGAGATTCTGGAGACAGCAGGATATCACCAGTATGAGATATCCAATTATGCAAAGACAGGACGGGAATGCAGACATAATATAGGCTACTGGAAAAGAACAGAGTATCTGGGGCTGGGGATCGGAAGTGCCTCACTGGTAAATGAGACCAGATTTTCAAATACACAGGATATGACAGTGTATCTGGCGGATTCCCATAAACCGGAAGCCATACGGGAAAATATAGAAATACTTGATAAAAATGCACAGATAGAAGAATATATGATCCTGGGACTTCGTATGATGAGCGGGATATCCAGAAAGGATTTTCAGGAACGATTTCAAATGGAAATAGATAAAATATATGGAAAAATCATAGAAAAATATGTGGCAGGCGGATTCATGAAATGGTCAGGAGAATATCTTTGCTTTACCAGAAAAGGCATCAGTGTGAGCAATCCCATTTTGGCAGAGTTTTTGCTGGGGAAATGAAAAGAAATCGGAGATGTTTCTGTCTTGACATGAACGTACGTTTGGTATATGCTAGCTGTATGAAAAATTGAAAAATAGAGCAAACTGATGTTATTGTTCACACGCTGCTGTTGAACAGTAACGGACGGATGGTTGAACTATAAGGAGAGTACAAAGATGGCAGTGCGCAGTGGAAAAAAAGAATATATTAAGATACGTGGAGCAAATGAGAACAATCTGAAGAACCTGAACGTGGATATTCCACGAAATGAACTGGTCGTACTGACTGGTCTCTCCGGTTCTGGAAAGAGTTCTCTTGCGTTTGATACCATATATGCAGAAGGTCAAAGAAGGTATATGGAGAGTCTTTCTTCCTATGCCAGACAGTTTTTAGGACAGATGGAAAAGCCTGATGTGGAGAGTATAGAAGGCCTTTCACCGGCGATTTCTATTGACCAGAAGTCTACGAACAGAAATCCTCGTTCGACGGTTGGAACAGTGACGGAGATCTACGATTATTTTCGTCTTCTTTATGCGAGAGTGGGAATCCCTCATTGTCCAAAGTGTGGAAAGACGATAGAAAAGCAGAGCGTGGATCAGATGGTGGATCAGATCATGGCACTTCCGCCAAAGACACGTATCCAGCTTCTGGCACCTGTGGTAAGAGGAAGAAAAGGACGCCATGAGAAGCTTCTGGAGCAGGCCAAAAAGAGTGGCTATGTCCGCGTGGATGTGGATGGACAGCTTTATGATCTTTCAGAAGAGATCAAGCTGGATAAGAATGTAAAACATACGATAGCGATCGTCGTGGACAGACTTTCTGTAAAAGAAGGGATAGAGAAGCGTCTGACGGATTCGATAGAAAGTGTTTTAAAATTGGCGGATGGTCTGCTGGTGGTAGATACACTGGATGGGAAATATCTGAATTTCAGTCAGAGTTTTTCCTGTGCAGACTGCGGGATCAGCGTGGATGAGATAGAACCAAGAAGTTTTTCCTTTAACAACCCATTTGGAGCCTGCCCAAGCTGTCTTGGTCTGGGATACAAGATGGAGTTTGATGAGCGTCTGATGATCCCGGATCCGTCCCTATCCATTGATGAAGGGGCGATCGTCGTACTGGGCTGGCAGTCCTGTACGACAAAGGGCAGCTTTACAAGAGCGATACTGGATGCTCTGTGTGCGGAATATCATTTTGATCTTAGCACACCATTTCAGGATTATCCGAAGGAGATCCATGATGTCATCATGTATGGAACCGGTGGTCATTCGGTCAAAGTATATTATAAAGGACAGCGTGGTGAGGGAGTCTATGATGTGGCATTTGAAGGGCTTATCAAGAACGTGGAGAGAAGATATAGAGAGACGAATGCAGAGACAAGTAAGCAGGAGTATGAGACTTATATGCAGATCACACCGTGTCATGTCTGCCATGGACAGAGACTGAAACCGGAGTCTCTGGCTGTTACGGTGGGAGATAAGAATATTTCCGAGATCACTGATATGTCGATCGGTGTACTCAAAAGTTTTATGAAGAATCTTGAACTGACGGAGACGCAGCACAGGATAGGCGATCAGGTTCTGAAAGAAATCAATGCAAGACTTGGTTTTCTGGTGGATGTAGGCCTTGAATACCTTACCCTTGCGAGAGCGACGGCAAGCTTGTCCGGCGGAGAAGCCCAGAGGATCCGTCTTGCTACCCAGATCGGATCTGGATTAGTGGGTGTAGCATACATTTTGGATGAGCCAAGTATCGGACTCCATCAGAGAGACAATGATAAACTATTAAAGACTCTGTGTCATCTTCGGGATCTGGGAAACAGCCTGATCGTGGTAGAACATGATGAGGATACGATGCTTGCAGCAGACTGTGTTGTGGATATCGGACCGGGTGCAGGAGAACATGGTGGAGAACTTGTAGGAATCGGTACGGCCAAAGAACTGATGAAGAATAAGAATTCTATCACAGGTGCTTATCTGAGCGGCAGGATCAAGATCCCGGTACCAACGGAGCGGAAGAAACCGGAGGGTTGGCTGACAGTCAAGGGCGCAAAGCAGAATAACCTGAAGAATATTGATGTGAAGTTTCCGCTGGGCGTACTGACTTGTGTGACGGGAGTGTCCGGATCAGGAAAAAGCTCTCTGGTAAACGAAATACTCTATAAGAGTCTTGCAAAAAAACTGAACAGGGCAAGGACGATCCCCGGGGAACATAAGAGCATCGAGGGAATGGAGCAGTTGGATAAGGTTATTAATATCGACCAGTCTCCGATCGGACGTACTCCAAGATCAAATCCGGCAACCTATACGGGAGTTTTTGATCAGATCAGGGATCTTTTTTCTGCAACTGCAGATGCAAAGGCAAGAGGATATAAGAAGGGACGTTTCAGTTTCAATGTCAAAGGCGGAAGATGTGAGGCCTGCAGCGGCGATGGAATCCTGAAGATTGAGATGCATTTCCTCCCAGACGTATATGTTCCATGTGAAGTTTGCCAGGGTAAACGATATAACAGAGAAACCCTTGAGGTAAAATATAAAGGAAAGAGCATCTATGATGTGCTGGATATGACGGTGGAAGAGGCAGTTGGATTCTTTGAAAATGTACCTTCCATTAAGAGAAAAATAGAAACATTATATGATGTGGGACTTTCTTATGTGCGTTTGGGACAGCCTTCGACTACTTTATCAGGCGGAGAAGCACAGCGTGTGAAGCTGGCTACGGAACTTTCCAGAAGAAGTACAGGTAAGACGATCTACATCCTGGACGAGCCAACGACAGGTCTGCATTTTGCAGATGTGCACAAGCTGGTAGAGATATTGAAGCGTCTGTGCGAGGGCGGCAACACGGTTGTGGTCATCGAGCATAATCTGGATGTGATCAAGACTGCGGACTATATCATAGACATCGGTCCGGAGGGCGGAGACAGAGGCGGAACTGTGATAGCTACCGGTACACCGGAGGAGATTGCACATAATCCTGTATCTTACACAGGACAGTATGTCGAAAAATACCTCTAAAAAACGCTTTCCATTTACAGGTGAATTGTTTATAATGGGAAAGAACGATGAATAGAGAGAGTTTGATCGCGTTCGTAAAGCAATACAGTGTCAAGCTGCGTGAAAGGGGATTATTATGGCATCAGCAGATATCGGAATTGATTTGGGAACTTCCAGTATTCTGGTTTACACAAAGGGAAAAGGGATTATATTAAAGGAGCCATCCGTAGTTGCTTACGATAAAGATGCTGACAAGGTGAAAGCCATCGGCGAAGAAGCCCGTCAGATGATCGGAAGAACTCCGGGAAATATCATGGCTATCAGACCGCTTCGCCAGGGTGTGATATCAGATTATACGATCACAGAAAAGATGCTGAAGCATTTTATTCAGAAAGCAATGGGGAGAAAGGCTTTCAGAAAACCAAGGATCAGTATCTGCGTACCTAGCGGAGTTACAGAGGTAGAGAGAAAAGCAGTAGAAGAAGCCACGTACCAGGCGGGTGCGCGGGAAGTATATATTATAGAGGAACCTGTTGCGGCAGCGATCGGAGCAGGGATCGATATCACGAAGCCATTTGGAAATCTGATCGTGGATATCGGCGGAGGTACTACGGATATTGCAGTTATTTCTCTTGGAGGAATCGTAGTGTCCGCATCGATCAAGATAGCAGGAAATGATTTTGATGAGGCGATCATCCGGCACGTGAGAAAAGCACACAATTTGTTTATTGGTGAGCAGACAGCAGAAGCGGTAAAGATAAAGATAGGAACCGCCTGCAAACGACCGCAGACAGTGACGATGGAAGTAAAGGGAAGAAACGTGATCACCGGACTTCCAAAGACTGTGACAGTAACATCAGAAGAGATAAGAGAAGCCCTGGCCGATGCGACGAATAAGATCGTTGAGGCAGTCCATAGTGTACTTGAGAAGACGCCACCGGAATTGGCAGCGGACATTGTTGAACGGGGAATCGTTCTGACCGGCGGGGGTGCACTTTTAGATGGATTCGAGGAGATACTGACCGAGAGGACAGGCATCAATACGATGACGGCAGAAAACCCTGCGTGTGCAGTGGCGGAAGGAACAGGATTATACGCAGAAATCATGGCAAAGTTGGGAAAATAATATATGCAGGATACAGTCGAGGGATATGTAGATCACATCATTTTTCGGAATGAGGATAATGGATACACGGTGATGAATCTGATGGTAAACGGATCAGAGCTTACCTGTGTTGGAATATTTGAATATATAGGAGATGGCGAACTTCTGGAGCTTCATGGCACATATGTAGATCATTCCACCTATGGGCAGCAGTTCAAGGTGGAAACATATGAAACAAAGATTCCAGAAGACAGCATCGCGATCGAAAGATATCTGGGCTCCGGCGCTATAAAAGGCGTGGGAGCCGCTTTGGCTGCCAGGATCGTGAGACGTTTTGGTGACGATACGCTTCGGATCGTGGATGAAGAACCGGAGCGTCTTTCGGAAGTGAAAGGTATCAGTGAAAAAAAAGCCAGGGAGATAGCAGAACAGATAGCGGAAAAATCAGAGATGAGAAGTGCCATGATCTTTCTTCAGCAGTATGGGATCTCTATTGCACTTGGTGTGAAGATTTATGGAAAGTATGGGTCAAGGATCTATACAGTATTGAAGGAGAATCCTTATCAGCTGGCTGATGACATACAAGGAATCGGATTTCGCATAGCAGATGAGATCGCTGGACGTATCGGGATCCATACAGATTCGGATTACAGGATAAAAAGCGGACTCTTTTATGTGCTCACGCTTGCAGCAGCGGAGGGACATGTTTATCTTCCACAGGAAGTATTGCTTTCGAGAACGGCAGAACTTCTGGGCGTAGAACCGGCTTATATGGAAAAACATATCATGGATCTGGCGATGGATCGAAAAGTTGTGATCAAAGAGGTACCTGCAGATAATCCGGATGAGGAACTGAAAAAAATCATATATGCCAGCCAGTATTATTATCTGGAACTGGATACCGCACGGAAATTGACAGAGCTGAATATCCAGAATGAAGAGTCAGAAGAAAATATCCGGAAACGTCTGGAATTTATCGAAAAGAAGAATAAACTGGAATTGGAAGAACTCCAAAGACAGGCTGTTGTGGAAGCAGTGAAGAACGGTCTTCTTGTTATTACAGGAGGTCCGGGAACAGGAAAAACAACTACGATCAATGCGATCATCCAGTTTTTTGAACTGGAGGGAATGGACATCTTTTTAGCTGCACCGACAGGAAGGGCAGCGAAAAGGATGACGGAGACGACAGGATATGAGGCATCTACGATCCACAGGCTTCTGGAACTGTCCGGGATGATGGAAGAGTCGGCAAAGGCAGCCCATTTTGAGAGAAATGAAGAGAATCCGCTGGAGGCAGATGTGATCATTATAGATGAGATGTCTATGGTGGATATTTCGTTGATGCATGCGCTGCTGAGTGCGATACAGGTGGGGACACGTCTGATATTGGTGGGTGATGTGAACCAGCTTCCCAGTGTAGGACCGGGAAGTGTGCTGAAGGATATCATAGATTCACAGCGCTTTTGCGTGGTGAAGCTGAATAAGATCTTTCGTCAGGCAACGGAAAGTGATATCGTAGTGAATGCACATAAGATTAATGCGGGCGAGGAAGTTTGTACGGATAATAAAAGTAAAGATTTCTTTTTCCTGAAAAGATATGATGCGGATGTGATTATTGCATCCATCGTATACCTTGTGCAGAAAAAACTGCCGCCTTATGTAGATGCAAAACCGTTGGAGATCCAGGTGCTTACCCCTATGAGAAAAGGTCTTCTGGGAGTGGAGAGGCTCAATGAGGTACTCCAGAAGTATCTGAATCCACCCGATAAGAAAAAACGGGAGAGAGAGCACAACGGAGGGCTGTTTCGTGAGGGTGATAAGGTGATGCAGATACGAAACAACTATCAGTTGGAGTGGGAGATACGCGGCAAGTATGGCATACCAGTGGAAAAAGGCATCGGCGTGTTCAACGGAGATATGGGGATCGTTGAGGAAATCAATACTTTTGCAGAGACGATGACGATCGTTTATGAGGAGTGCCGTTATGTTGAGTATAGTTTCAAACAACTGGAGGAACTGGAGCTTGCTTATGCAGTTACAATACATAAGTCACAGGGAAGCGAATATCCGGCAGTGATTTTACCGCTGCTTGGCGGACCGAGGATGCTAATGAGCAGAAATCTTCTGTATACAGCGGTTACCAGGGCAAGAAAATGCGTAACGGTTGTGGGAAGTGAGGCAACCTTTAACGAAATGATACATAACAAGCAGGAAAAAGGAAGATATACCAGTCTTCGTGAAAGAATCGAGGAGTTGAACGGCTAAATGAATTATATTAAAAGGTGTATCAGTGTTCTTTTTGACTGGGTCTACCCCAGAAGGTGTACATTTTGCGACAGAGTACTGGGACGGCATGAAAAATATCTTTGTAACGGGTGCAGGAGCCAGATTCCTGTACCCATACAAGAACCCAGATGCAAAAATTGCGGCAAACCGCTCCCTTCAAAAGAACAGGAATATTGCTATGACTGCAGTCAGCATGAACACAACTATGATTACGGAAGAGGCATTTTTATGTATCAGCCGCCCCTTAAAGAATCTTTGATGCGGTTTAAATTTAAGGGCAGAAAAGAATATGGAGAATTTCTTGGAAAACTGATGTGTGAATATGGAAAAGATTTTATCCGGCAGGTCAGGCCTGAAGTGATCATTCCTGTCCCTGTTCATAAAAAGAAGAAAAATATGCGAGGCTATAATCAGGCTGAAGTGTTAGCAAAAGTTATAAGCAGAGGGTTTTCAATACCCATTCGTACCGATCTGGTACTGCGGAAAAAGTTCACAAAAGCACAAAAAGAATTGGATAGAAAGGAAAGAAAGCATAACCTGGAAAGGGCATTTTATGCGAAAAAAGAAGCAGGAGCATATGAGAGCGTTTTGGTGATCGATGATATCTATACCACAGGAAGTACAGTGGATGCGATCGCAGGAAAATTAAAAAAGCAAGGGGTTAAAAAGGTGTATTTTTTGTCACTTTGTATTGGAAAAGGTTTTTAAAATTTTCTTTCATTAGCATAAAAGATATGGTACAATATAATATGTATGATTATAGGCAGCTATATATTATGAAAATTAGGTGATAGAATGCTAAATGAAAACAAAATCCGTCTTATGACAAAGCTTGCCCGCTATGAAAATGGATCAGGAAAGGAAGATTTGAGGATCGCCAGATATTATCGCAGCGATTATCTCGGAGTTGCACTTTTTAAAAACTTTTTTCTGGCGAGTATAGGATATGTTGTAGTACTTCTCATGATAGGATCATATTTTTCAGAATATCTCCTGGATAATGCGCATGTCATGAATCTGCCATTGATGATAGTTTCGGTGGTAGGTGGATATATTATTACTATTACGATTTATTCAGTTGTGGTGTATACGATGAGTTCACTTAAGTATTCCCGGGCAAAGCGCGGGGTGAAAGAGTATGATCAGAAGCTTTCGAGACTGGCAGATCTTTATGGAAAAGAAGAAAATGATAAAAATCTACGGCAGGAGAACAGGAGGAAGCGTGTATGACCTTACTACTGGAGACTAAGGAAAAGCTAAAACAGGTTTATGCAAGATATGGTACATTTTTGCTTCCTGTTTTTAAGTTTATCCTGGCAATGGTGATATTTAAAGGAATTAATAACAAGCTGAACTTTATTGAACAGCTGGACAGTATATTTGTACTTTTGATCGTGTCTTTGATCTGTTCGATCTTACCGCTTAATATCATGGTGATCGGGGGAGTTTTGCTGATCATTGCACAGTGTTATGGTGTTGGCATTGAGGTAGCAGGTTTTGCTCTTGGGCTGATTCTTTTGATGATCATCTTATATATACGTTTTACACCGAAGGATGCGTTGGTGATCTTACTGACACCGATCGCATTTGCATTGAAAGTTCCATGTATCATACCTATTGGTTATGGGCTTACACGTACACCATCCTCAGCGGTATCCGCCGGATGTGGCGTGGTGGTGTACTATTTTATGGAATTGGTGAGCCAGAAGGCTTCTGTTTTACAGGGGGCAGAGACAAAGGAAATTGCTCAGAATCTAAAGCTTCTTCTGGATGGGCTTTTGAAAAATCAGGATATGATGATGAGTATCATTGCTTTTGTGACAGTGCTGATCATAGTAAATGTGATCCGGAGATTGTCCGTTGATTATGCATGGCAGATCGCTATCTTTGCAGGAGCTATTTCCTATATTGTTATCATGGCAGCAGGTGGATTATTTATTGATGTGAAGACACCGATCATCCCGTTGGTAGCAGGAACTATCGGAGCAGCAGTTCTTGCAGTGTTCCTGGAATTTTTCCTCTTTAATGTGGATTATACAAGAACAGAATACCTGCAGTTTGAAGATGATGAATATTATTATTATGTGAAGGCAGTGCCGAAGATGAGCATTTCCAGTAAGAATGTGACGGTGAAAACCATCAGCGAAGAGGATCCGGGAAAGTTCAGACAGGAACAGCCGGTGGATGATGCTTATATTCAGCGGCAGCAGAGAGGCCCGGTACCGCAGGAGACGATTTCGTTTACGGGATTTAATCAAAGGATGGCAGAGATGCCGGAGGATACAGGTGCTCCGATCCAAAGACCGGAAGAAGATCAGGTGGAGAATGTGGACTTTGAGTCCAAACTTGAGGAGTCATTAAAAGATTTATCTTGAAATCAGATAAAACTCCCGCCTCTATAGGTGGTGAGTAAACAACAAACGAACCTTGGTGGGAGTCCAATCTCCTTCCAAGATAAAGCCTCCGGCGGATTGCAGAGCGGCTCAGATGTATCATGTCAGCATAGCTGACGAGCCGCTCACAGCAAATACGCCGAGGCGTACTTGAAAAATGTGGGAAAATCATGGGAGGGAAGTGGAAGCGTGGACAACATTATAGAATATTTAAGATTCAGGTTCTCGAAACTTTCATTGCCTGTATCCTTTGGTGTGATAGATATTGTACAGATTTTATTGATTGCCATATTTGTCTATTATCTGATCGTATGGGTGAAGAATACCAGAGCATACATGCTGCTTAAAGGAGTGTTGTTCGTTGCGATTTTTTTGATCGTTGCGACTTTGCTCCATATGGATACGATCCTGTGGATATGCAGACAATTAAGCGTGGTGGCTATCACGGGTATCATCGTTATATTTCAGCCGGAGCTCAGGCGTGTTCTGGAACAGTTGGGAGAAAAGAATAAGCTCTCTACGTTGATTCCATTTGAAAGCAGTAAAACAGTGGATGAACGAATCAGTGACAGAACGATCGGCGAATTGATCCATGCGGCTTATGCGATGGGTGAAGTGAAAACGGGTGCCTTGATCGTAGTAGAGCAAAACATCGTGCTCAAGGAATATGAGAAAACCGGGATCGCCATGGATTCGATGATAAGCAGTCAGCTGCTGATCAATATATTTGAGCATAATACGCCGCTGCATGATGGTGCTGTGATCATTAGAAATAATCGGATCGTGGCCGCTACATGTTATCTTCCATTGTCGGATAACCTGGCACTTAATAAGAGCCTGGGAACAAGGCATCGTGCGGGAGTGGGAATCAGTGAAGTGAGTGACGCATTGACGATCATCGTTTCAGAAGAAACGGGTAAGATATCATATGCCGTAGGAGGAAAGATTTATACAGGTGTGAACCCGGGAAGCCTTAGAGAACAGCTTAATAAGCTGAAGATAAAATCGGGATCAAAAGAAGATAATGGAAAATTCAGAATATGGAAAGGGTGGAGCAGACATGAAGAAAAGGCTGACAAATAATCTTACCCTGAAAATCATTTCAGTTCTGATTGCCATAGTTATCTGGCTGTTTGCTTCGGGCGCGAGCGATCCTATCGTGATAGAAGATTACGCGGTCAGAGTAACAGTACAAAATGATGATTATATTTACAATGCAGATAAGACCTACCAGATCAATGATGAAGATCGAACGGTCATGGTTTATATAACAGGTAAGAGATCGGTGGTGTCGAATCGTTCGGATATTGTAGTGGAAGCGGATATGACACAGATTGTAGATATGGACACAAGCCCTGCATATGTTCCTTTACAGTTTAAAGAAGTAAATGGGATCTCTACAGCTAATGTCAATATTATTCCAAAGACAATCCCGGTATCTATCGAGGAAGTTGCCCGCAAAGATTTTGTGATAACAGTTAATACCAGCGGAACTCCTGCGACAGGTTATGAGATTGGGGAAAGTACAGCATCACTTGAACGTGTTACGATACAAGGTCCAAAGACGACGATCAATAAGATAAAGAGCGTAGTCGCAACTATTGATGTATCTGGAATCAGCAGGGATACGGAAAAGAAAGCAAGACTGACAGTACTTGACCAGAATGGTGAGACTCTGACAGAGGATGCGATGGAATATCTGACCTTTTATAACGTTGGAGAAGAGAGAAGTGTAGATGTTGCTGTGAAACTGTGGCGTGTACAGGATGAAATCAGGGTTGAGGCGAACTACAGTGGAACGCCGGCTTATGGATATCAGGTGGATAAAGTGACTACAACGCCGGAGTATATTTCGGTGGCGGGAAGTGAAGAAGCGTTAAAGAAATTGGAAGAACAGAACAATACGATAGAGATTCCAGCGGAGCTGATCAATGTAGATGGCACCAGCCAGGATCTTGAGGCCAATATAAAGCTTAATACAGTACTGAAAGAGGAAGACGGTTATAAGATACCGGCGGATCTCACACAGTCAGTACTTGTAAAAATCAGTATACTGCCTTATGGAAGTAAGGAATTTGCGGTCAGTACCAGTGATATCACCGTCAATGGCCTGAAAGATGGATTGCGGCTGAATTTTGAGCAGGATACGATCACGGTTCGTGTAAAAGCTACAGATGCAGAACTGATGGGATTAAAGACTGAAGATATTAAGGCATCGATTGATCTGGCAGGAAAAGAGGAAAACGAATATACGCTTCCGATAACAATTAATCTGCCAAGCGGATATGAACAGGTGGAAGATGCGGTGACCACCGTACAGCTAACAAAGATAGATAATACAAGCGAATAAAAGAGGACTGGATTATGGTAAGACAAAAAGTGATGATAAAAAATCCCACAGGTCTGCATTTGAGACCGGCAGGTGTTTTGTGTAAAGAAGCTATGAAGTACAAATCTCTGATCACATTTGAATTTGATGGAGGGGTTTCCAATGCCAAAAGTGTATTGAGCGTATTGGGAGCATGTGTAAAATGTGGAGATGAGATAGAACTTATCTGCGAGGGCGTGGATGAGGAAGATGCCCTGAAGCATCTGATCGGGGCGATAGAGGAAGGCCTTGGAGAATAAAAATGACAGAGTTCCTGCACACGGAATGTGTGCGGGAACTTTTTTTGTCTTGAAAGCAGATAAATCGCCCCACTGCAGGCAGAGAAAACTGCGGGCAGGATTCCTTCTCACCGTTTTACAAATTGATGGAAAAAACAGTAAAAAGAGTAAAATATAGGTATATTGATATGAAAACTCTATTGGAAAATGTATAATTTTAGTATCTGGCATTGGGTACAATTTCATTGTATATCATAGAACTTAGAGTTTAGCAGGTTATTTTCTGAATATTTTCTATGGTGGAGAAGGGGTTATACCTTTTTATAAGATAACATCATCAGTCAAAAAGGTGACGTGAAAGATGTATATATAAATATCGGTTTTAAGAAGGGAAGGGACTGAAATGAAAAGAGACATCAAGAAAAAAATTATCAGTGTGATACTTTGTTTCACAATGGTAATATCCATGTTTATGGATGCAAATGCATTGGTTTATGCGAATGGCAGCGGAACAGACGAAGATCTGATCACAGGAGAAGCTATACCTGGGTCAGTTAGTGACAAAGATTCCGGGGAGAGTGGCCAGTCTATGGTTGGAGGCAGTGAAAATACGCAGACTTTGCCTGCTGCGACAGATGGAGGACAAAATGTACCTGAGTCCCCAAAGAGTCAGGATATGGGAAGTGCAGATGGATCAGATTCCACAGAAACTGATGAAAGCGACATTCCCTATGCTGGTGCAATGATGACAGAGGAATCATTGGCGCATGAACTTACAGGTGTGAAATGGACTAATAAAGAAGGAAAAACTACAGATGTTGAAGCAGTGGATCATAAATATAGTTTGGAAGAGACAGAAGCTTCTGATATCCATTCGCTTCAGCTAACCTATAAGATTGCATGCTCTTTGCAGGATGGCACCAGGGTCCACGCAGGTGATCATTATATCATGAGCCTGCCGGAACAGCTGAAGGCGGCATCTGATGCGACAGGTGAGGTGCTCGATAATAAGGATACGGCAGAGGAAAAAGCAGTTGCTGTATATCTTATTGAAAATGGAAAGGTTAAAGTGACTTTTAATGATGCAGCAGAAGGTTTTGATACATCGCTGGAAGCAGTTTTGACATTGGAGGTTACAGTTACAGACGATGCCTGGAGTACAGAGGAAACTACAGAGATAAAATGCACAGCGGTACCAACAGATGCTGCAGTGTCGATCATTTTGCCTAAACGCCAGCTAACTGAGACAGAGACATCTAAGACAGAGACATCTAAGACGGAGACATCTAAGACGGAGACATCCAAGACAGAGACACCTAAGATGGATACTGATACAGATTCTTCAGATACAGATTCTTCAGATACAGGTTCTTCAGACACAGCTCTTTCAGATGAAGCTTCTTTAGATACAGCCTCCTCAGATACCGCTCCTTTGGATGCGAATTCTTCCAATGCGGTTCTTGGGGAAATCATTAAAAATAAACTGGGTGGTTTTTATTCATTAAGAGCTCAGGCGAAGACCGCAGCAGACTGGACGAATGATCGAAGCGAACTGGAGTTGTTTGCCGGAACATTTTCCTATGTGGATACGGATAATAATACCCATTATGTTCCATCAACGACAGATGAGGATGGAAAAACGGTTTTTGATTTTTCTTCTGTTCCGTTTAGCACGATTGATAATCTGGGCATGAATCTGGGATTCATGGTAATGAAAGGCAGTGGAGAACGTCAGATCAAAGTGGGAGATACTTTCAGGTATACTTTGCCGGATCTGTTCAAAGTGAACAATAATTTAAATCCACAATCGATCTATGCACCTGATGGACAAGTGATAGCCACATTTATTATTGAAAATAATACGTTTGTTGTGACATTTGCCGATGCAGTGGATCCTGAACTTGGTAATGAATCTATCCTAGGAGAGGTAGAGTGCGAATTTGAATTAAATGAATCAAAGCTTGGAGAAAATGGGACCAATCCGGTGGAGTGGCAGATCCAGACAGAAGGAACTACATATGTATTCGGAGCACCAGGTAATCCCCATACTCTGAAAGGTATAGAGAAAAGCGGGGAATTTGCTGCATCAGAGGATGATTCGAGGATAGCATGGACCATCAAAGTAGGTACTGATCCTGCTTCAGCTGGCGTAGCCCTTGCAGGTGTTACCATAACAGATACATTTACAGCAGGAGAAATGGAATATCTGAAAGCATATATGGGAGACACAAGTGGCCAGGAAATTGATTTTACCAAGGTGAGTGACGGAAATTATACATATACTTTCCCGGCAGACAGTAAAGCTGTTGCACCACAGACCATTACAGTGGTGACAAGACCATCCAGTGCCACGCTGAAGAAAGCGGGAGAATCGCTGGAAGATGTAAAAGTAAGCAATCATGTGGAGATGAGCACAGAGCCAAATGCCACTACGAAAGTGGACGAACCGAAAGGGGCGAATGGACAGGCAACAATCCCTCATCCTTCCATTACGAAGCAGGGAACACAGATAGGTGCAGATACGATCCATTATGAGATTAGCGTAAATGAGGATAAAAGTGGTCGGATCCTGAAGGCTGTCGTAACAGATCAGCTGATGGCTGATGAGAATGGAAACCAATCTAAACTTGCAAATAATAAAGTCATTATCAATAATAAGGAATATACGGCACTGACCACAGCCCCAACAAGAACGCAGACAAGTACTTATGTAACATATATTGATAATACGATAAAAATATATTTTCTTGGCAGCGACAATCCATTGGCAGATGCATACAAGATAGAATTTGATGCCAAGATTGATATCGCCAGTGTGTCAGAGAATACGGAATTGAATTTTCCAAATGCGGCAACGATAACAGGAGAATTTCCATGGGGCGGAACAGGTCCTGGACCTGGTATCGATTGGAAAATGCCTTCCATAGGCACAGATTTTCAGGTGGCGCATGTGGAGAAAGAAACAACGGCTGTTGATACCGCCACCGGTATCATAGATTGGTCGATCAAACCATCTACACGTACGAATAATTTTACTGATTGGACGATCACGGATGTGATCGGTGCATCATGTGTAGATAAGAATGGAAATTATGTCGTTGGAACCTATACATCTAAAGATGGAGAAGATAAAGTGACCCATCAGATCGATCAGACTTATGTGTCGGGTTCTGTAAAAGTATGGGATATTATAGAAGGAAATAAAAACGATATTACCTCTGCCTGTACAATAAATACCAATGATATATCTGTTACGGATGCAGCAGGAAATTCTATTGCTACGCAGGAATTGGTCATCACACCAGATGCTGCACATTTAAGTCATATTAACAATATAGAGGTAACTCTTCAGACGAAAGCGGTTAACTTCTATTACGAGAATAGTGTCGATCATATTTATAATAATGCAGTACATTTGAATGTAGTTAAGCAGACAGAATCAGTTGAGCCATTCACTTTTGATGCTTACGATGATGCAAACAGAAGTTTTAAGAATGACTTTCTGGCAAAAACAAGTGACTATATGGTGGAAGATGATCCGACGGATCACACATCAACAGGATATGTTCATTACCAGATAGAAGTAAATGGAAATTACATGACAACGACGGGGCTGAGTGTTACAGATGATCTGACAAAATTGACTGCAACTGCGAAGGACTCTGTTGGGAAATCAATTGCAATACCGGCATCCAGCTGGCTGCTCCAAACAGCAGGAGATAAAGGAATCAAAGTAACAAAGTATACAGCAGCAGATGCTGAAGGTGTGGATGATACAGCCAATTTTGCATCAGCCATTGCCGCATGGAATACATCAAAGAAAATCGAGGCCAATTTTCCGGCGGGTGCTTCCCGATATGTCATTGATTTATACCTGACTCTTAGCCAGGATGAACTGTTGAAACTTCAGCAGGAATGCAGCGGGAATTATACGATTCATTTGTCTAATGAGGCACAGGCAGGATGTGACGAGTTCAATGATGACAGATCGATCACAGTAACGTGTGAACGTGATGATGATGCACCTGATGTGGGAAATAAATTGGTAGATAAATCCGCGGTTGAACAGGAAGATAATCCAGGAACGCTGGATTATCGCATTAATATCAATCCCAATGGTGTTAAGTTGGAAGGGGCAAAGATGACGGATACCCCGGATAGTTCTATCGATATCGATCTGAACTCCGTTGAGCTGCACTATGCGGTCCATACTGCAGGAGGAGCTATCGATAACAAGAATATTGGGACGGCAGTAGCAAGCGGTTGGACAAAGAATCTGGCAGTTGTTGGTGGAAAACCGGCGCTTCAGGTCAGTCTTCCGGATGGAACTGCATCTTACGTGCTTACTTATCAGGCACAGGTGATAAGTGCAGTGCCAAGTGGAGCAGTCAGTAATGAGGTGGTATTGACCTCAACGAATGGTCCGACAGATTCAAGCAAATACGAGGCGAAGGTCAGCTCAAATTCATGGGGATGGCTGGAGAAAAAAGCAATTTACAAGTTTGTGAAAGCGGATGAGTTTGGTGGAAAAGCGACTCCATTGGAAGGGGTTGTATTCAATCTGTATTCTGATGTGGAGTGCAAAAATCTGAAAAGGACAGCCATATCGAACAGCCAGGGTATTGTATCGTTCTATGGACTGGACTTTGACCAGACATATTACTATAAGGAGGATGCAGCACCTAAGGAATATAAACTTCTGGAAGGTGATGCAGAAACTGGTTCATTTTCAATAATTGAAGCGAATGGAAATAATGTTACACGTTCAGAAGCAGTATTGAACAACCGATTGACTTATGATAAGGCTGTCCAGATTGAAAAGACATTTGATATGACAGGATATGAGGCTGGACAGTCCTATCCACAGTCAACATTTAAGCTGTATATGTATCCAAATGGATTCAACAGCGGAGTGAAAGTTCCGATCAAGGTGACTGGTTCAAACGGCAGTTACAATTATGCGGCGTCAGATTCAGCGGATGCGAAAGAAGATCTTGTAAATGCACTTCCAACATCCAGCAGTAATGACATTGCTTCAGGTCAGATCAGCATTATCGGTTTGCCATGGGGCTGTTATGGAATCGAAGAGGTAACACCAGGATCAGGATTTGCAGCTTATGAAGGCATGAAGTACTTCAGTATTGATCTTCCGGATGCCGAAGGAGAGACTGCATTAACAGCAAATTATACACCAACCAATACAAGTAAAGATATCGGAGCAGAAAAAACAATCAGTAATGAGCAGACTCAGTTAACAATACATAAAACAGCGGACACAGGACACAGTCTGGCGGGAGCAGTGCTGAGCGTTTATGGAACAGATGATCAGGGAACAAAAAGTACAATAGCAGTAAATCCTATCACTGGAGCAGCGATCACAACGACAGTTCCAGTTGGTGAGGATAATGAGTTTATCTGGGATATCAAAGGAATTCCGGCAGGAACTTATTACTTATGTGAAGATACAGCACCGACGGATCAGGTACTCAGTAAATTTGCAGATATCAAGTTCTCAATTAATGTATATGGAAAAATCACGATTCTGTCAGGAATCAGTGGAACATCATTAAGTGGAACAACCATCACAGTAAAAGATGAAACAGCAGAGGCAACATTGAAAAAACTTGACCAGTTTGGACAGGCTGCTACAAATGCTCAAATTGACCTGGAAGTATATGATCCAGCAGAAAAAGACTGGACAAAGACAGGTGATACATGGATCGTGGGCACAGGCGATGATGCGAATACATCAGGACAAAAAACATTTACCGGGCTTGATCGGGGAGTTACCTATCGGTTCCGTGAAACACAGGTGCCGGCGGGATATTTAAATGTCACCGCAGCAACAGAAAATACGATCCAATTCCACATTGATGAGTATGGAAATGTAGTGACATCCGGCACGGAGACATATGTTCTAAATAACGTAACAGATGCACCAACTGCATATGCCAATGTATTTGATGGAGGCAACACCTTTACAATGAGAAATGAGCGCATCATGGGACAGGCTCAGTTTACAAAGGTGAGTGTGAACCAGGATGAGGGCAATAAAAAATCGCTTTCCGGTGCAGTGTTTGATCTGTACAAGGTGGGGGCAGGAGAAGCAGGTGCAGATCTTTTGATCGCTAAGGGAATGACTTCTGCGGCAAATGGATTAGTATCTACCTTATCAGAAAAAGACGCTGTCACGAATGCAGAGACGAAACTTAAGCTGAATCAAGGCCTGACGGTAGGAAACTACTACTTTAAAGAAACCAAGACCAGCAGTGATTTCATTTTACCGGAAGGTGATAATGCGAAAGTATCGTTCGAGGTGAAATCAGATGGCTCTGATCGTTACACCTGGAGGACAGTAGGAAGCAACAGTGCCGATCACGTTATAACGGCCAGTGGACCGGCGGCTGCAAACAAGCCAAATGTTGTATTGGTTACACTGAAAAAAACAGATGCGGCATCAACAGATGGAAATATCATTCTTGTAACAGGAGCGGCCTACCGTCTTACAGGTAAAGATATCAATGGCAATTCAATAAGCAAAGATGCCATAACAAGAGCAGCAAACAGCCAGATTTCATACAGTGATTCGCAGGGAAACAGCTATACCTATACTACCAAAGACGATGGAGAAGCAGTTTTTACAGATATTCCAAGAAGCGATGAAAATGGTTACACGATCAGAGAAATCACTCCGGCACCGGGATATACGCTTAATTCCAGTACGTGGAATACAGGAGTTGTATCTAATAATACCAACAATACAACAAGAATCATTCATTTGAATGATCTTGATGGTGCGGCGGCAGTAACAGATACAAAGACGAATCTGACGATCAATAAAGCTGATGATAAGGATGCAGCACTGAAAGGTGCCACATTCACAGTAACACCAGCGTCAGGCAAAACATTTGCAAATGGCAGCA
Organism: Clostridia bacterium; assembly: GCA_009929525.1. GTDB lineage: Bacteria > Bacillota > Clostridia > Lachnospirales > Lachnospiraceae > Oliverpabstia. The sequence continues at coordinate 27,287 of SAAH01000017.1, forward strand.
GTGAGCCGATATCCATATTAAGCGGGGAAGCTACAGATACGCTTTCCGGAAAATTAGTTGCCGGTGTTTCCTACACGATAACGGAGACGAAAGAACCAGATGGTGCAGCGACACTGAAACCATTTACCGTAACCTGTAATGCAAATGGAACGTTTACGCTTAATAAGGGTGGAAATGCAGCAAATGACCTTACACTTACGCATGATGCAGCGACAGGGAATAATACTATAAAAGCAGTGAATCATCTGTCCATTACAGGTACAAAAACTTGGGCAGATGACAGCAATGCCTACGGTACAAGACCGACAGCAGATGCATTTAAATCTTCACTTGGTCTGTATATCGATTATACAGAAGCCGGAAAAGCAGATGAAAAGGTCACAGATGCGGTATTTACATGGAACTCGACAGCAGGAAATACATGGACTTATACCATAAGTGGAATAAGCCCGGCACCAGAGGGTGCATCCTATGTTGTAAAAGAAACAGTACCGGCAAACTATACGGAAACATCCAGCGGAACCGTATCCGTTCAGGCTGATGGAGCGGCGAATGCCAATAAGGATCTGGTGGCTGGAGAATTAACGAATACGCTTAGAAAAACTAAACTGGATGTGCAGAAAACATGGGTCGGTCCATTGGAAAACAATGCATTGCCTGCAGGTTATCTTCCAGACAGCGTAAAAGTTCAGGTACAAAGGACGATCAATAAAGAAGGCAGCAGCACGTGGAATACAGTGCAAAAGAATAATGCAGCATTGATCCTTGAAGTATCAGGAAGTACTGATCCGGCATGGAAAGTTACAGTATCAGATCTGCCGGCAACAGATGCCGAAGGACATCCTTACTACTATCGGGCGGTAGAAACAGAACTTATCTATGATTCTACTTCTTATACACGCGATAAAGCTGAAAACGTAGATACCAACACCATCGGTGCATTTTCAATCAGTGAAACACCGGCATGGAACAGTGTACAGGAAGGAGCTTCTTTCGAGTCTTCCACAAGTATCACGAACACACTGGTAACGAACGGAATGGAAGCATCAAAAACCTGGACGGATGCAGATGATCAGGACGGTGTACGACCGACATCGGTTACTTTCTATCTTTTGAAAGATAAAGTAAAACTTACAGGATATGATAAAACTGTGAATGCGGATTCCTCATGGAAAGCAAAATGGACCAATCTTCCATCCAAGCAGATAGACGGAACCGATATCGAATATAGTGTCGAAGAAGCAGAGGTGGAAAGCTATACAACAGGGTATGAGGGAAATGAAGCAAACGGGTATACAGTTACAAATACTCATACGCCGGCGCTCGTAAACAAAACTGTTACCAAAAACTGGAGTGACGGAAGCAATAAAGATCTGACCCGTCCAGCCAGCCTGAAAGTAACATTGTATGGAACATGGACAGATGATGAAAAGACAGCGCATAAAGAAAAAGCAGGAGAACAGACGATAATGGCTCCGGCAAATTCAAGCAATGCCTGGACTTACGAGTTCAAAAATCTTCCAAAATACAAAGCAGGACAAGTTGGAAAAGAAATCACATATTCTGTTGAGGAAGAAGCAGTGCCGGGATATACGCTTCAGGCAGTGGGAGATGATCTTCTGAACATGACCAATACGGCAGACACGATGAGTATCAGTGTGAAAAAGACCTGGAATGATGCAGGCAATACCAACCGCCCGGATACCACACTTTGGCTTCAGCAAAGTATTGATGGCGGAAAAACATGGACAAATCGTGGAGAAGCAAAAACCCTTGCAAAACAGGGAGATGAAACGATCAGTTATCCAGATCTTCCGGTTATGTATCAGGCAGCAACAAATTACCAATATCGTGTAGTTGAAAAAACAGGGACAAATTATGTACCAGTCCTTGATGGTACAGTAGAAGTCAATTCAGAAACAAATGTTATAACAGCCACATCTGATTTCATAACAGCTGCAAAAGATGATGAAGAACAGATTGACATCACTAATAATATCACTCAGACACAGATTGCCAAGAAAGATACGAATGGAGATTATCTGTCGGGAGCGCATTTTAAACTTGAAGGAACTTTGACAGACGGCTCCACATCTTATGAATGGACATCTGGTAATACGGCTGAAACTTTTGTTGGAAAGTTGAAAGTTGATACAGAATATACATTGACTGAGACAAGCCCGGCTGACGGATATGAAATTACTTCTTTCAATGAGAACTTTAACTATCCAAATGCAGCAGGAGATGGAAAGAGTCTTACTTTGAAAGAAGATAAGACGGGCAAGTTATTTTATAAGTTAGCTGAGGGCAATGCCACAGAGTGGGCCCAGATGACAGATAATCTTGCTTTGATCAAAGATGAGCAGACCAACATTCAGATCCAGAAGGTAGATACCGCAGACGAACCACTGGAGGGGACTTCCTTTGAACTGAGTGGAACATTTGTAACGGGTATACAGGGACCACTCACATGGACATCTGATGAAAACGCAGAAAGCATCACAGGAAAACTGATCGTTGGAAATGTATATACATTGACAGAGACCAATCCTTCTCCAGGATATCAGATGGCTGGAACAGTCAAAATCAAGTACATAACGGATGAAGGATGGAAGATGAGCACAGATGATGGTGCCTCTTGGGATTCTATCAGTGGAGATCTCTTGAAGATTGAAAATGAAAATAATAGTTTCACCTTGAAGAAGGTCGATGAGGACAACACTCCTTTGGAGGACAGCAGCTTTACGATCAAAGGAAAATTCACCGACACACCTTCTGACAGTGAGTCATCAACAAAAGAACTGTTAGGAACAGGAAAGTCATCAGAGACACTTACAGGGAAATTGATCTCAGATCAGGAATATGAGATCAAAGAAACAACGCCAACAGATGGATATACCGTTATGAAGCCTTTCACAGTAACGATGGGTAAAGATGGAAATATCAGCCTGGTTGGAGAGGGAAGAGCGGATGTAAACATTTCTTCCAACATAGTAACGGCAAAGAATACACAGACAGATATTTCTATCAAGAAGGTAGATGATTCAGATCCAGCACAGCAGATAGGCGGTGCAAAGCTGAAACTGGAAGGAACATTTGCAGATGATACTAATGAGAAATCTTGGGAATCAAAGGCAGATGAAAGCTATAATCTGAAGGGTCTTGTAATTGTTGGGGAGACATATACGCTGACAGAGACAGAACGTATGACAGGATATCTTGACTTTCCAGGTGCTGTGACTTTTAAAGTAACAGATGAAGGAACGATGGAGATTACGGCCAATCCAAATGGTAAGGATGAGACAGCGGCAGCATCGCTTTCTGATGATGAGAAAGAGCTTGCAGTACGTAACGTGAAAGCACTGGGTATCGTAACACTTCAGAAAATCGATGCAGATACCCAGCTTCCGATCAATGATGTTATATTTGCATTGTATGACAATGAGGATAATCTGATAAAAGATGGATTGGCTACCGGAAATTCATATGAAGCTTCCGATTGGTCAGCTACTGATGCGACAGATGGAAAATTGACGATCGCAGGACTTGATCTTGGTTCTTATTATCTTCAGGAAATTGCAGCAGAGGGTTATCAGGTATCCAGTGAGAAACATAATTTTACCATCGATAATGATAATGGTGCGCTGGATCCGTCTGTAGATCTTGTGACGATCGAGAATAAGCCAACAGAGTTATCTTTTGATAAGACCGAGTTGTACGTGGAAACGTGTTCAGACCCAACACTGGGGGATGATGTGCTTTCACCGGCACTGGAACGTCCTTTGGCAGGAGCAGAGTTCACAGCATACAGTGACAAAGAGTGTTCAACATTGGTAACAAAAGAAACAAGTAATCTAAATGGACGAGTGACATTTAAGGGACTTGCAGCAGGAACTTACTGGATCAAAGAGACATCAATCCCTGACGGCCATGATCAGAGTGCAAAAGATGATGTATATGAAGCACACTTTGCGTCAAATGGCACACTGGAGAGTTTTGGCATCATAGATGCGGTTACAGATATTGCTGCACCAGGTATCACAACAAAAATCACAAATGACGTACTCCGCACAGATATCGTACTCAATAAGGTATCGGAGACTGATCCAAATAAGAAATTACCAGACTCAACATACGGATTATTTGTGGATGACACCCAGACAGTGCAGGGCCAGAGATCATTTGCAGTTGCAAGAATGACTGAATTGTCAAAGGTTGCATTTACTTCAGGGCTGAAGCTTATCGCAAAAGCGAAGACCGATGAAAATGGAATGCTTAGATTCAATGGCATACTGGTGGGAAGAACCTATGTGATCCAGGAACTGGAGGCACCAGATGGAAGTTTGGTTTCCAAGAATCCGATCACTCTGAAGTATGAAGTAGATGAAGACGGCGTACCGCAGATCAAACTGACAGATGATGGATCAGGAACCGCAGTTGTTGATCCGGAAACTGGTGAGGTAGTATGGTTAGAGCCACCGGTTCAGGTGTCATTTGACAAAAAAGATGAAGATGGAAAGCTGCTTGCCGGTGCTCGTCTGCAGGTTGTAGATACGAACGGTAATATAGTGGCAGGACCATGGACATCTTCCGCAGAATCAGGAAACGTTGTTGAAGGCGTATTGACCGGAGGAGAAACATACAAGCTGCAGGAACTTCAGGCACCTGAAGGATACGACAAGGCAGCCGATGTGGAATTCGTAGTTGATGATACGCCAGCGGCACATGGCGAGAACCGTATACAACATGTGACAATGGTTGATCCTAAAACGGTAATACCAACCAGCCAAACAACAAGTACATCATCACAACAGAACACATCTGGAACCCAGACGACAAGTACGGGAGCAAAAACCAGTGATGCGATGGGAGATACAGTACCAATGATGGTAATGGTAATGCTGGCAGCAGCATTTGCAGGAACAATGGCAGTAAAACGCATGCGGAGACAGCACAGGAGATAAAAAATACAAAAAGATACAAAAAGAGCACCGGATCACAAAATGATGTGATCCGGTGCTCTTTTTAAAATTTACTGCTGTTTATATGATACGAGCTGAGCTGTCTGATATATTATGACAAAGAGCTAACTACAAGGTTGTCGATTGAGCTGACAGCTTCATGTGTTAGAGGGTCCTGAACTTCGATGGAAGGAATCTCCATGGTATTGATCGTGGTGATCTGATTGCTGTCCAAATCCTCCTGGAAGATGGTCATTGCTCCGATTGCCTTTTTGCCAGCGGGAATCGTCTGGGTAAAAAGTGTATCAAGAGCGACACCATTTAACTTGGCAGAAGGAATGTAGAGTGAAATATCGTGATCAGTATCATTTGCTATATACACTTTCCATATCTTTCCGAAAGCAGGATCATCGGACATGCCTTTTGATATCAATTTGAGGCCGTCTTCGTTATATATAGTTTCACCGGTCTCATCAAAAGTCTGAGAATTTCCATCCGGGTTTGCAGATATGGTAATAGTTTCTGAAGTATACAAAGTGGTATAAGTAGTTGGATCGAGAAGAACGATTTTGGTTTCTATCGTTGACACATCTGTGATATTGCAGTCAGCCAGTTCTTCGGATAAAAACTGAACATCCCCTTCTCCGGATGCCTGAGCATTCAGCTCCATAAAACAGGTGGGTTCCATCATATAGCCATTGACAGATGTATCTGCAAGTATAACGGAATAATTCTGGTCGGTGGTATTGTCACCACTTAGATGAAGGGCTGAAAGCTCATCATCCCATGCAGTTGCCTTGATAGTCACGCCATTGTATTCCAAAATCGTCTGTTCGGTCATCTGGGCATGGGGAGTGCTGGCAGCAGAAGAGTCCTCATCTTCATCAATAATCGTAGATTCACCATCTGTATCAGAAGCAGAGGTATTGTCTGCGGTATCTTCAACGTCATCTGAACTGTCATTTTTAGAACTGTCTACCTCATCCACGGATTCGGAAACAGGTGCACTTGACTGGTCATCATCAGCGGATGAACCACATGCAGCAAGAGAACCAAGGCATAGAACTGTCGATAAAAGTAATATATATTTATTCTTCATAGAAAATGCTCCTTTTTTCTTTCATTATAAAGGTTAACAAAGCAAAAGTAAAATAAAATTCCCATTAACATTGTAAATCATGGTATAATACCGTCAGGTATTATACCGGCCGAATGGGTAAGGGTCGCCCAGGCGATAGCATATCAAAAAATAAAATTTAGATGAGGAAAACATAGATGAACAAAGAAAAATGTCCTTTTGCAAAAAAATGTGGCGGATGCCAGTATCAGGGAATGGAATATGAAGAGCAATTAAAAGAGAAGGAAAAATACGTTCGGAGCACACTTAAAGAGTTTGGCAAGCCGGAGCCGATCGTAGGAATGGAAGATCCTTATTTTTATAGAAATAAGGTTCATTCAGTTTTCAAACATCACAGAAGCGGAGATGTGATCGCTGGTATCTATGAGGAAGGATCCCACAGGATTGTTCCGGTCACAGAATGTCAGATAGAAAATCAGGAAGCAGACGCAGTGATCCAAACGATACGAAAACTTGCAAAGTCTTTCAAGATAAAGATATACAATGAAGACAGTGAATTTGGGCTGCTCCGTCATGTCCTTATCCGAACAGGCCATGCTACAGGTGAGATGCTTGTAGTTTTAGTGGCAGCATCACCTGTATTTCCATCCAAGAATAATTTTGTGAAAGCACTTAGAAAAGAACATCCGTCCATTACCTCTGTGGTTTTGAATGTGAATAATAAAAGAACCAATATGGTACTTGGTGACAGAAATATTACCCTCTATGGAAAGGGTTATATAGAGGATGTACTTTGCGACTGTAGATTTAAGATTTCACCGAATTCATTTTATCAGGTCAATCCGGTCCAGACGGAGATTCTGTATAAGAAAGCTATCAAGATGGCTAAGCTTACGGGAAAAGAACGGGTAGTGGATGCGTACAGCGGAATCGGTACGATAGGTCTGATCGCAGCATCACAGGCGAAGGAAGTCATCGGTGTAGAACTTAATAAAGACGCTGTCAGAGATGCGGTTGGAAATGCAAAGAGAAACGGTATCAAGAATATACAGTTTTATCAGGAAGATGCAGGAAAATTCCTGGTGTCCATGGCAGAACAGGGTGAAAAGGTTGACGTGGTATTTATGGATCCGCCGCGGGCGGGAAGTGATGAAGCATTCTTAGGTTCGATTGTCACTATATCACCGGCTCGAGTGGTTTATGTTTCCTGTAATCCACAGACACTTGCAAGGGATCTTTTGTATATGAAGAAAAATGGGTATAAGGTTGAGCGGATATGTCCGGTGGATATGTTTCCGTTTACGAACCACGTTGAGACGGTAGTATTGATGTCAAGGGTGAATAATTAAGGGTGTAATAAGATAAGCAAATAAAGGCTTTCCGTGGTTTGAGGTCTGGTTCTAAGCCGGAAGGATAATCGCGGATTTTTGCTATGAGGGAAGTTATCCAAGATTGGTGGATTACTCACCGGATTTACGAATTTGAATATAGGATTGGTGGGTTGATAAGATTGCTGGCAAAAATGTGGTGAGTTGACAAGATGGCTATTGGCTTGAATAGATAAACAAGATTGAAATGCACTTATAAAGTAATTACTTTTAAAGTACATATAAAGGTTGAAATAAGAGTTGTAAAATGTTATGATAAAAAGAAAAGGTGGATTTAGGTATGGATAAGGAAGATAAAGTCCAAAAGGAACCGATGGAATTCTATAACATGTCTGATTTTCTTAGAGGACAATCATCAAAATTAATTACTGGTTTATCAGATGAAGATAAAACAGCTTTTGTTTTGAAAAATGGAAAGCCTGTAGCAGTTCTTATCTCCCACGAGAGATATGAAAGATTATTAAAAGCAGGTATAGATATTACTGAATACTAAATATAAAACACTTAATAGATGAGAGAGGTTAAATGAATGGCTGTGAAAAAATCAGAATTGTATTCCCTATTATGGGATGCTTGTAATAAATTAAGAGGTGGGGTAGAACCTTCAAGGTATAAAGATTATGTGCTTGTATTGTTATTCTTCAAGTATGTATCAGACAGATATAAAGGGCAACGTTTTGCTGAATTTACAGTAAATGAAGGTGCCTCATTTGACGACTTGATTGCTGCAAAAGGTAAACCAGATGTTGGCGAAAGAGTTGATGTAATTCTTCAAAAGTTTCTAGAAGATAATAAGCTAGCAGGTGCACTTCCTGACGTAAGCTTTAACAATCCAGATGAACTAGGTTCTGGTAAAGAACTAGTTGATAAAGTTTCTGGTCTTATAGCTATTTTCCAAAATCCTGCGATTGACTTTAAAAGCAACAGAGCCAGTGGAGATGACATCATTGGGGATGCATATGAATACTTCATGATGAAATTCGCTCAGGAGTCTGGTAAGAGTAAGGGACAGTTTTATACACCTAGTGAGGTGTCACGTATTATTGCTAGACTTATTGGTATTGGCAATATTAAACAAGAGACAGGAAAGAAATGGACCCTCCATGATCCTGCGGCGGGGAGTGGATCATTACTTATTCGTTCAGCAGATGAAGCACCAACTGATGATAATGGTGATTCCATAGTAACAATATTTGGACAAGAAAAATATCCTGATACTGCTGGTTTAGCAAAGATGAACTTCATCCTACATAACAAAGGAACAGGTGAAATCAAAAGTGGGAATACATTGGCAAACCCACAATATACTGATGATTTTGGTGGACTTAGAAAATTTGATTTTATTGTCATGAACCCACCATTTTCTGATAAAGACTGGACTGATGGAATTAAACCATCTGAAGATAAATATAAGAGGTTTGATGGTTATGGCATTCCACCAGAAAAGAATGGTGACTACGCTTGGTTTTTGCATGTTCTAAAAGCATTGGAAAGCAACGGTAAGGCGGGGATTATTCTGCCACACGGTGTTCTCTTTAGAGGAAACTCAGAAGAAACCATTAGAAAAGCTGTTCTTGAGAAACGATATATCAAGGGTATAGTAGGGCTACCGGCAAACTTATTTTATGGTACAGGAATCCCTGCTAGTATCATCATAATCGATAAAGAAAACGCTGATAAACGTGAAGGTATCTTTATGATTGATGCGAGCGATGGGTTTAAGAAAGATGGAAATAAGAACCGTCTTCGTGAACAGGATATTGAGAAAATTGTGCAAACCTTTATTCACCAAGAAAAGGTTGAGGGGTACTCCCGTTTTATTACCTATAAGGAGATTTTAGAAGAGAACGAAGGAAACCTTAATGTGCCTCGTTATATCCAAAAAATAGATGACACATTACCTCAAAACATTGCATCTCATCTTAAGGGGGGTATTCCAGAAGTCGATATTAACTCTTTAGAGAGACTCTGGAAAATATCGCCACAGTTAAGACAAGAGATATTAACTTGTGTCGATGAAGAACATAATGTCTATAATCTTGCTATAAAACCAAATGAAATTGAAACAGTCATTTCTGAAGATGAAAATGTAAAGGTTGAAAAGGAAACTGAATACGGTTCTCTATTCGAGGCGTGGAAAAACAAAGTAAAAAATTCATTACTCAACATTAATACAGATACAAATCCAAAAGAGTTAATTCGAAGTTTGGGCATTGAAATTTTGAAGGACTTTGAGTCGGCAAAACTTCTCGACAATTACGATGTGTACGACTTCTTGCTAAACTATTGGAATGAGAAAATGCAGGATGATGTATATGTAATAAAGGCTAGCGGGTATGAAGCAGGACGTGAGATTGAATATGTGTATGCTCAAAAGAAAACTAAAGATGAAAATGGAGAAGAAATAAAAATCGACGATACTTCAAAAATGAAGTCTTTTGAAGGTGCTTTAATTTCGAGAGACATTATTGAACGGGAGTATTTTGAAACTGAGTTAATGTCTCTTAATGAGCTAATCGAAAAGTCTGCATTACTTGAATCAGAATTGGATGAAATGAGAGAAGAAGAATCAGGTGACGAAGGTTTGCTTGTAAATGCTTTGAATGAAAAAGGGGACGGAATACCTAAAGCAAATCTGAATAAACAGATAAAAGAACTTGAAAGTAAAAAGACTTCTGAAGTGATAGATGACATTACGAAACTTATTGAATTATTTGATGCAGGCAGTACTTCAGAGATGGAGAAAATCGTCAAAGCCAATAGTAAGCTGAAGACATATGAGCTTAGAAATAAGAACGGTTCATTTGGAAAGGCTAAGCTTAAAAATGCATTAAAAGAAGCAAATGACAATGCAATAATGCCTGAAACATATGTCGAGGAATATAATGCTCTTCTTTCTTATCAAGCTAAGTTAACTGAAAAAGAAGAGGCTGATAAAGCGATTAAAGAAGCTCAAAAAGAACTAGATGATTTAGTGCTTGCTAAATACGGGGAACTAACAATTGATGAAGTAAAGTATTTACTCTTTGACAAAAAGTGGATGGCAAGACTCGGAAACGACATAATTGATGCGATTGATCAGGTGCTGAATTCTCTTGCCTCTAAGGTTGTCTTAATTGCCAAACGCTATGAGCACACTTTAGGAGAGATTGAAGAAAAGGCAGCTCAGTCAAAAGCTAAGGTGAAGTCTGCTTTAGAAAGGATGGGATACAAATGGTAACTTATCCTGCTGATTGGGAAAAAGTTAAATTAGCTGATTTAATAATCAAAGGGGGATCAGGTGGAACACCCAATACTTCAAAAGAGGAATATTACAAAGGTAGAATTCCGTTTTTAAGTATTTCAGATATCACTAATTCAAACGGATATATTTATAGAACAGAAAAAAGTATAAGTGAATTAGGATTAAATTCATCGGCTGCATGGATTGTCCCAGCTGAAGCTCTTACTTTAGCAATGTATGCATCTGTAGGGAAAGTAGCAATTTTAAAGAAAGATATTGCTACTTCTCAAGCTTTTTACAATATGATATTTTCCGGCTTAGGAACTAGGGATTTTGTATATTATTATTTAAAAAAATTTGACAGAGATAATTTATGGAATCCATTGATATCTACGGGGACTCAAGCTAATTTGAATGCGAAAAAGATACGTAATTTAGAAATATACCTGCCCCCTCTTCCAGAACAACAAGCCATCGCTGCAACGCTATCATATTTTGATGAGCATATCGACAATCTAACTGAACTAATTGAAAAGAAAAAAGCAATCCGTGATGGTGCTTTGGAGGATTTAGTCAGTGGGAGAACAAGGCTTGATGGGTTTAATGGTGAGTGGGTCGATATAAAAGTAGGGGATTTTCTTGAGTTTAAAAACGGTTTGAATAAGGGAAAAGATTTTTTTGGCACAGGTACTCCTATTGTTAATTATATGGATGTCTATAAAAACCGCGGCTTAGTCAAAAAGGATATTAAAGGAAAAGTGAATCTATCATTAGGTGAAATAAAGAGGTTTGAAGTGAGGAAGAACGATGTATTCTTTACGAGGACATCAGAAACACCTGAAGAGGTGGGTATCAGCTCTGTTTTATTAGAGGATATAAGTAATTGTGTTTTCAGTGGATTTATCTTAAGAGGCAGACCGATGAATAAATTGATTTCTCCTGAATACTGTAAATTCTGCTTTTCAACAAATGATGTTCGTCATGATATTATCAAAAATTGCACTTACACTACACGTGCTTTAACAAATGGAAATCAACTTTCTAAAATAGTATTGCATGTTCCGTTTGATATCAAAGAACAAGAAGCAATTGCTGAGGTTCTGACATCACTGGATGATGAAATAGAATCTCTCAAAATAGAAAAAGAAAAAATGTTACAAATTAAAGAAGGTGCAATGGACGACCTCTTAACAGGCCGTGTGCGTCTTAAAGCATGAGGAGGTAAAGGCTATGTCTGTTGATTTAGAAAGAAAATTGCAAAACAAGGTCCTTCACTGGTTAATAGATAAAGAGGAAGACGGTGGTCTTGGCTATACTTATCTCGGAAATCTTGAGGATCAGAATAACAAACCTATCAAAGAAGATTTGTTAAAGAAGAATCTTGAAAAACGTGGCTATACGAAAGAACAGATTTCCAAGGCTGTAACTGAGCTTGTTTCAAAAGCGAGTAATCAAGTAGATAGTCTTTACCAAATCAATAAAGAAGTATATTCCCTACTTCGCTATGGCAAGCAAGGTGTTAAAGACGAGAATAAAAATCGTCAAACAGTCCATTATATCGACTGGAACAATGTCGAGAACAATGATTTTTATGCTGCTGAAGAAGTAAGTGTTCTCTGCTTTAATCAAATAGAGAGAAAACGCCCTGATGTGGTGCTGTATATAAACGGCATCGCTCTTGGCATATTTGAGTTAAAGCGTTCATGTGTAAGTATTGGTGAGGGCATTCGTCAGAATCTCACAAACCAAAAAAAAGAGTATATTCAGAATTTCTTTAGTACTACGCAGTTTCTCTTTGCCGGTAATGAAGCTGAAGGGCTGAAGTATGGAACAATCGAAACTCCTGAGAAGTATTACCTGAACTGGAAGGAAGATATTAAAGCTACGGACGAACTTTCTTTAACTATTAAAGGTATTCAATCTAAGGAGAGAAATAAGCTAAGAGATGGTGTAATTTCTCTTTGTCATAAAGAGAGGTTTCTTTCACTAATCCACGACTTTATTATTTTTGATGCTGGAGTGAAAAAGATTGCAAGACATAATCAGTATTTTGCTAATATTGCTGCTAGGAAAAGAATTCTTGCAGGCGAAGGTGGAATAATCTGGAATACGCAAGGTTCAGGAAAGTCCCTAATTATGGTATGGCTTACTAAGTGGGTTATTGAGAATGTAGCAGATAGCCGAGTGGTAATCATCACCGACCGAGATGAGCTTGATGACCAAATTGAAAGCCTGTTTATTGATGTAAATGAAAAAGTACGAAGAACAAAAAGCAGTGCTGATTTAAGAGAGATTCTGAATAAAAATGATGATTCTATTATCTGCTCTTTGATTCATAAATACGGACATAATGCAGGTAAACAATCTGACGTGGATCAATACCGTAAAGAATTGATAAAAGACCTCCCTGCTGACTTTAAAGCAAAAGGAAATATTATAGCTTTTATTGACGAGTGCCATCGTACTAACTCGGGAAAATTGCATGAGGCTGTAAAAGTACTGATGCCTGAAGCATCACTTATTGGTTTTACAGGTACTCCACTACTCAAAAAAGATAAAGTAACGAGTCTTGAGACTTTTGGACCTTACATCCATACTTATAAATTTGATGAGGGTGTTCAAGATGGTGTTGTTCTTGATTTACGTTATGAAGCAAGAGATGTTGACCAAGACTTATCTAGTAAAGATAAGGTTGATTTATGGTTTGACAATAAAACCTTAGGTCTTACAGATAGAGCAAAGATACAGCTGAAACAAAGTTGGACTTCAATCAACAAATTATATAGTTCAAAACAAAGACTTGAGAAAATAGCTAGCGATATCATTTTCGATATGAACTTAAAACCTCGTCTAAAAAATGAGCGTGGTACTGCCATGCTTGTGGCCAACAGTATATATGAGGCTTGCAGATACTGGGATATTTTTACTAGCAACGGCTTTAACAAATGTGCTGTTGTAACTTCCTTTGAGCCTTCAACCGCGAGTGTTAGAACAGCTACGAGTGATTTAAGTCAAGAGGGCGAAGAAGAATATAAGAAGTCTATTTATGAGCGTATGCTTAAGGGCAAAAAATTGTCTGAATTTGAGAAGGAAGTAAAAGAGCAGTTCAAAAAAGAACCTGCTAAGATGAAACTTCTTATCGTGGTAGATAAACTTTTAACAGGATTTGATGCTCCAACAGCGACATATCTATATATTGATAAATCTATGAGGGATCATGACCTTTTCCAGGCTATCTGCCGAGTTAATAGACCAGATGGCGAAGATAAGGACTATGGCTATATCGTAGATTACATGGACTTGTTTCGTAATGTTCAGCTTGCAGTGGCTGATTATACTGCTGAAGCTTTCGATAGCTTTGATAAGGAAGATGTTGAGGGACTTATAAAGAATCGCTATGACGAAGCTAAATCTGAGATGGTGGGTGCAATTGCATCGCTGAAAGATCTATTAGAAAATGTAAATGATCCTAAGGAGGATACGGATTATATTGACTATTTTTGTGGTGACAATAGCGAAGATGATGAAAGTACTGGCCGTAGAGATATTTTGTATACTCTTACTGCCTCGCTAACACGCTCTTTTGCTAACTGCAGTGATAAACTTGTGAGTGATTATGGCTATTCAGAGGGGCAAGTTAGCAGGCTGAGGAGTGATATTTCAGGCTATAACAAAATAAAAGAAATGGTAAAACTAGCAAGCTGTGATTATATCGATTTAAAACCATATGAGGCTGATATGCGATATGTCCTTGATACTTATATACGTGCAGAAGATTCTACAGTTGTAAGTGAACTCGGGAATATGTCGTTGGTGGAATTGTTACTTGAAAACACTTCAACAACACCAATAGAGGCCCTGGTACAAGGTCTTCCAGGTAATGAAAATGCTAAAGCAGAAATCATCGAAAATAACTTGCAGCATGAAATTGTAAAGAAGATGTCATCTAACCAAGTTTATTATGGTAAGTTATCAGAAATGCTCCAAGTACTAATCGACCAGAGACGAATAGAGGCTATGAGTTACGAGGAATATTTACGACAAGTTGTTGAGTTGGCACAAGCAATTTTACACCCAGAAGATAGCTTGGATTATCCTGATACTGTGAAGAATAGCGAGGCTAGAAGAGCCTTTTATGATTATTTTGCGAAGAACGAAAATCTGGCTGTAAATTTGGACAGTGCTATCCTTTCTGCATTACGTCCTGATTGGAAAAGGAATTTCCAGAAACAACAAAATATAAGGCTTGCTATTTATGAAAATTTATTGATATATGGTTATGACGAAGATGAAGCAACGGCGGAGACCGCTGCAGTCTTCGAAATAACTGAAAGGCAGGCAGAATACGATGTGTAGTGAAGAAGTAATTGGTGGTATGCCAGTTGAAATTATTAAAAAGAAAAACCTTAAAAATCTATATATCAGGGTAAATCCACCAGAAGGTAGTATAACAGTTAGTACTCCTAGTGATTATCCTGATGAAGAGATAAGGCTTTTTGTATTAAAGAAAATGCCAGAAATCACTAAAGTAAGGGACAGGATGCTATCGCAGGCACGTCAAACAGAGAGAGAATATGTTTCTGGAGAATCCCATTACCTATGGGGTAAGCCATATCGACTACAAGTTGTCTATGAAGGAAACAAATACGAGATTTCTAAACTACCAAACAAGATAATATTGATTGCTCCCGAAAGATCAACAAAAGAATCAAGGGAGAGGGTATTTAATGAATGGTACAGAGAAGAACTTAAACGAGTGTTGGATGGCGTTGTTTCAAGGTGTGAAGCAAAAACAAACCTCCATGCTAATGAGTACAAAATTAAGAATATGAAAACTAAGTGGGGTACATGCAATATTGACAAAAAAAGAATATGGATTAATCTACAGCTAGCCAAGAAGCCAATAGAATGTCTTGAATATGTTGTTATCCATGAACTGGTACACCTGTTAGAAAAGAATCACAGTCATAGATTCAATTCGCTTGTGGAGGAGTTCTACCCTACCTGGAAAGAGGCAAAAAAGTTATTGTCAGAGTTGCCTTTGGATCATATTGAAAAAGGAGAACAGGTAGATTATGAAGAGGAAGATAACTCCAAGTGATATATTCGATGTCAATAAAAAATCAGGTGCTCTGATTCTTGGAAAGAATCGCCTTGATGATTATGCTACAAAATTTCTGACTAAATACTGCAAACAGGCATTGGTTGAACCGATGCCTCTTCCGGTTGATGACATTCTTAAGGATATGGGGCTTACTGTTCAAGAGGTTCATTTATCAAGCGACCTAGATATTTTTGGATGTTGTTTACTTCTGGATGCAGATGTGGATATTTATGATAGGGAAACAGGTAAATATTTATCAACTTCCTTCAGTGCTGGAACAGTATTGATTGACCCCTTGTCTGAGGCTGTATATGGTGAAGGATCGAAAAGAAATACGCTCATTCATGAAGCACTCCACTGGGAAAAAGATAAAACTTATTTTCAAATTCTTGAGGTTAAAAATAAAAACGAATCTGAAAAACTATATCCAATCTTATGCCGACAATCTGAGACTTTCTTTACACCGCCTGAAGGAAAGAAGACAAAGGAAAATGAAGTTCGATGGTTGGAATGGCAAGCACACAGATTAGCACCTAGAGTACTGATGCCCAAAAGCAGCTTTAAAAAGAAGGCGTTAGAGTTTATTGAGCAGTATAAAGCATCTGGTGAGAATATAATATACTCTTGCGATACCTTGATTGAGAATTTAAGCAGTTTCTTTATAACATCAAGACTATCAGTAAAATATAGATTGATTGAAGTTGGTTTAGAGGATACTATATCAGAGTTCTCTGATTACAATGATGTCTATGAAGAAATCAATAGTAATAAAGATTTTGTTAAATTAACACCAGTAGAAGCAGTAAAGATAATAGATTCCGATTCAACTCTACAAAATTGGATAACAGAAAGACATTTTGTATACGCTGACGGATATTTTGTACTTGCCGACAGCCAATATGTTACACAAAAGGATGGAAAACTCTTTTTAACACCAAAGGCAAAGCAAAATCTTTCTAGATGTGTTATCAATATTCGTGAACAGAATTTTGTATCATACGCTAATACTTACAAAGACTTGCTTGGGTATGCGGTACTTAAGAAGGTTGAAGCTATTGATAGTAGACTTCTTACGTTTCATCCTAAGTACCAATCCCCTTTACTAAATGAGCCTGAAGAAACATATCAAGCATTTTCTCAACAGCTAGCTTCTTATAATGAGGATGAAGAAATTGAACTCATTAAGTTGCTTGGTGATCCTACCAAAACACTATGTAATTGTCTGTGGTTTTTGATGGAAAATAGAAAGTGGAATTATCCTGATAAATTTAATGAAGAGACAGGACTCCACAAAAATTACCATGGTAGAATAAAAAATGATAAAGCCAATAACATGACAACGAGCGTGTTGATGGCCATCTGCGTTGGTATGCAGTTATGCACGAGGATTACGCAAAAGATTTTTGATAAATCAAATAATAAACTAGATTATTATAAAGATCCCGATAAGACATATATTCGTATTATGGATACTATGCCAGGGCTTTCGCTTGATGATTTCAATGGTATTCTAGAGCAATGTGGTATTCAGGAATTAGGTAGTGAAATAAAAGAATAAAAAGTTGATAACTCGATGAGTTGGTTTAGGACCCCGAAAGGGGTTCTTTTTTTATGCCCAAATTAGAAAAGGCTGATAAATAGGCAAATTCAGCTCAACTCAACGAGTTGGTCGTGAAATTTTGAAACCTATTATATTTATAAATGTAAGGTACAAGCTTTACAAAAATTAAATGCGTCTAAAGCTGGCCAGCAGAAGACGGCGGATTCATAAATGATTCTAAGGTAGCCAATAACAGGTTATTAGAAAATTTGTGATCCTCCGTTTTATTTCCTATACGTAATTTTAGGAAGTAATTCTGTTGGTCATTTATTTCAAAGATTCATTAGTTCTCCGCCGCCTTCCAGGACGGGATAGGAGAATCTAATGAGATTATCAGTAAGATACGACAACAAATTTCAGATTATCGAACTTAATGAAAAAGAAACTGAGGAAATGTGGATTAGTTTATCGCTCGAAGGTGATGAGCTTCCAAACTCTGACAAAGAACGGTTAATTCAAGATGCCTTTAATGAAATATTTAATAAGCCCGAATACAATAACTGGCACAAATTTGACAGGCACAAGGGATATTCAATAGCCAAACCAAATGCAGATGGTCTGGAATGTGATACTTCAGAACCTTTAATGAAAGAAGTAGCCGATGATAGAGTTTTTAGAAAAGATGAGCTCGAACGAGCCTATCAAAATGAATATGAAGATGTCTGCCAATGGATACGCACCGTTCTTGGTAAAAAACAGGACTGGGCAGATATGTTCATTGCAGTACGTATTGACGGCATGTCGATTCGAGAATATGCCAGTTCCATCGGTGTCAGCGAAAACAACATTACTCAGAAATTAAAGCGAGTCACAAAGAAATTAGAACAAGAATATAAAAACCGTCAGATTTGACCTTCTCCCAAGGCTACTAGGTAGGAGGTCAAGACCTCCAAAAAAACACAAGGAGGTAATTCGAATGGAATTACAAGTTTACAAAAATGCAGAGTTTGGCTCTGTACGTACTACAACGATTGGCGGGCAACCATATTTTGTTGGCAAGGATGTAGCAAGCATTCTTGGTTATGCAAATACTCGCAAAGCTTTGATCGACCACATTGATGAAGAGGATAAGGATGACGTAACGATTCGTGACGCCATCGGAAGAAATCAAACGATGATTGCAATCAATGAATCCGGTCTCTATAGCCTCATCCTCTCAAGCAAAATGCCAAATGCTAAAAAGTTTAAGCGCTGGGTCACTAGTGAAGTCCTCCCTGCTATTCGTAAACACGGACTCTATGCTACGGATGATTTAATCGCAAATCCAGACCTTGCTATCGCAGCATTTACTGCACTAAAAGAGGAACGTGAAAAGAACAAGGAATTGATGGCAGCCGTTGCGATTGGTCAGCAGCAGATTGCTGAGATGAAACCCAAGGCTACTTATTATGATGTGGTTCTTAAATGCAGGGATGCAGTCAATATTTCTGTTATTGCCAAAGATTACGGCTGGAGTGCCATGCGCATGAACGAATACCTTCATGAAAAAGGGATTCAGTTTAAGCAAGGTGATATTTGGCTTCTCTATCAAAAGTATGCTCCCAATGGATATACCAAAACCAATACTCACATTTATGAAGACAGCAAAGGTATCCAACATACGAAAGTGCATACCAAGTGGACACAAAAAGGCAGACTCTTTATCTATGAACAGCTAAAGGCGGATGGTATTTATCCGCAGATTGAGATGGAGGTGTGATATGGGAATCAATATGAAAAATGCAGAAGGGTATCATGACCCAACTCCCCATGAAGCACTTAGCAATATATCCCGTGAGGAAAAGGCAGCAGCAAAAGCTGCCTTTAAGCCCCTTGTCTATATTTGCTCTCCATTTAGTGGCGATATTGAAAACAACAATAAGCGGACACGAGCGTTTTGCCGTTTTGCTTTAGATAAGGGCAATATTCCGCTTGCTCCTCACCTTCTGTTTCCACAGTTTATGGATGACAACAATGAACAGGAACGTGACCTCGCTATTTTTATGGATATTATCCTGATGGGCAAATGCCAAGAGGTCTGGGTGCTAGGTGATGTGATCTCAAGAGGCATGAGTATTGAAATTGAAAAAGCAAAGAAGCGCAGACAGCCGGTTAGATACTTTAATAAAGATTTTGAGGAGGTAGAGTCTCTATGAAGATAGCATACGGTAACAGCCGAATGGATAAGAAATGGAAAAACACAGACATCAGCTGGGAGGACTTTTGCTCCCGGGTTAAGAACACACAGCGTACCACTGAAACCGTAGAAGAATATCGAAAAATGAGAAAAGGTGGTCAAGATTCCATTAAAGATGTCGGAGGTTTTGTTGGGGGTCACTTAAAAGATGGCAGACGTAAAAAAGGAAATGTTCTATCTCGTTCTATGCTCACCCTTGATATGGATTATGGCATAAGTACTATCTGGGAAGAAATCTCTACCTTCTTCCCTTATCAGTGTTGTATTTATTCTACTCATAAGCATACTCCAGAAAATCCAAGACTAAGGCTGATC
>SAAH01000124.1 GCA_009929525.1 Clostridia bacterium
TCACAATACTGTCTTTTCATTTTTTTCAAAAATAGGACAGATTGGTACTTTAGAAGAAGTTATCTCTTTTGAAATTACATTTTGCGGAAACTCAAGCTGTATTCCAAATCTCTTCGTATCCCATCCAGATAAGGGACTAATACTCCTGAATGATGCGGAAGAATGTAGGCGGGATCCAATTCTTCATAGCGAAATCTTTTTAATCCGCCATTTTTTCCCCGTTCCCAGAACTTCAGCAGATCTCTGAGGGGAAGGTAATAGAATTCATTTTTTTGTGAAAAGAAAATAACTAAAAATGCAATGCCCTCCTGCTTTTCAAACTCCGTCATAAATTGTATCTGGTGTTCGTGGACATTTGCTAAAGGAAACACATCTTCTTTACACTCTTTCGCATCGAAGCAAACAGGGATTCCCTGTACTGCCCCGATGTAATCTACTGTACTTTTTTGTTCAAAGTAAGCAAGTGTGATCTGTCTGGTTTCTTTTGATATTCTTATGGGAGTGATCGGGGTAGGGACTTTTTGAATCAGTGCAAGTCCTTTTTCACGATATTGTTCGTTACTTCGATTGATAAGTTCTTCCAGTGTAGAACCACGAAGTCCTCTGGAATTCCATGTCGCCATGTGTGCACTCCCTTTCTATTCAAAATAGTTTTCTAACTGATAAATCCGATTTTACTGAGCGGATAATATCTTAAAGCTGCTTTTGCAAGGATTTTTTCTCTTTCAACATATTTTTCTTCCCAGAAACGGGAATCAGCCGAATGATTACGGTTATCACCAAGCATAAAGTATCTTCCTTCCGGTACTTCATAGGGCCCATAATCCCCTTCCGGTGTTTCTGCAAGATATGGCTCATCCAGAGGAGTATCTGATCCATTGATGTAGACCTTGCCGGCTTTTATTAAAACAGTATCTCCCGGAAGTCCTATCACACGTTTGATATATAGTTCTTTTTCATCATCGGGGAATTTGAAGATGACGATATCACCTCGTTTGGGATCATCAAATTCATAAGTGAGACGGTTTCCAAAGACGCGGTCACCTATTAAAATTGTATTTTCCATAGAGCCGGATGGTATGACGGCATTGATAAGTACATAATTTTTAAGTATAAACACAGATCCAAGTACAATGATCAAAAGCAGTATATCTTCTGCCAATTCTTTAAACAGACTTTTTTTGGGTCTTTTCTTTTTTGTTTTCTTTTTTGTGTCTTCCGGATTCTCTGTATATTCTGACATGCATATTCCTTCTTTCTCAATTACTTAATCTTATTTTGTCGCAGCTACGTTTGTTTCAATGATTTACATGTGCTGCTTATGGAAAATTTCTTTCACCGGGCATCCAACTGTGGTAAGTGTATGTTCCAAATCCGCCGGAAGCGGAGCATGTATACTCTTTTCTGACAGAGAGGAACCTTTACTGTCCAAATGCGGGAAATCTATCTCCCACGCGTGAAGAAACTGTCTTTTTAATCCTGACTGCTTTCGTAACAGCTGATTCCACGTACTGCTGCCATACTTTGGATCACCAGCCAAAGGATAGCCCAGGCTTGCCAAATGACTTCTTATCTGATGCGATTTGCCGGTGATAAGATCCACTTTCAGCAAAGTTTCTTCGCTGCCGCACCATAAGGGGTCATAGGATGTCTCTATATATTGTGCCCCGTCTACAGGCTCATTGAGGATACGGACCTGATTATTGCTTTTGTTTTTCAGAAGGTAAGCACGGCAATACTGGGATTTTTCTATCCGGCCTTTGACCAGACAAAGGTAATATTTTTTCATTGTACGCTCTTTTAAAAACTGTGACAGGATCTGAAGACCTGAAAGTGTTTTTCCGGCGAGGATAATACCGCTGGTGTTTCTGTCCAGCCTGTTACATACAGACGGATGAAATGTTTCAAGTTCCCTCGGGGTAATATCTCCTTTTTGAAGAAGGTATCCCGTAAGATATTCTACCATTGAAACATCATCTGGGGTTGCTTTTTGCGAAAGGATACCCGATGGTTTATTCAGTATCAGATAGTCTTCGTCCTCATACAAAACATCCAATGTTGTCTGAGGATAATTGATTACCTTTCGTACAGAATCTGCAGATGATCCACGAAACTTTTCAATTGTATCTTCTGCCAGATATAAAGTGATCGTGTCACCTTCGCTTAATATCTCTTTTCCATCCGCTTTTTTGTCATTCAGCAATATGTTTTTCTTTCGCAGCATCTTATATAGAAAACCAGAACCAGCATCTTTGAAATATTTTTTCAGATATTTATCCATGCGTTGGCAGGCTTCATTTTTTCCTATTTCTAATTTTCTCATATTGATTCCTATCTTTTTTTAATCGCCTGCGATCATTTGTTTTATAATGATATAGCAAGGATCAGGTGTTTGATCAATTCGTCGCGGCTAAGCTCAGGGTAACGGGAATCAGGTTCAAACTCTATGCCTTTGGATAATTCTTCGTGATGCGCATTGAGATAATCCAAACGATCCAGATAAGGCTTTAATTCTTTGAAAACTTTTACTTCTGTCTTATATCCATTGTGTTTTAATATTTTTTTTACATGGTCCTCTACGAACTGCGCGGATCCATCTATTCTGGACGAATAACCTACCACTTTACCTGCACATATCGCGAAGCTTTCCACAAAAGTACTTTTTTCGTAAGTTGTCAGATAGGTTTCGTAAATCACGACCAGATCGCCTTCATGTTGTTTTATCTGTTCATAAGTAGAGGGTGAAACTGGTTTTTGCATAAACATAACAATAGCATCAACCAATGCTTTGCATGCTGGAAGACAGCCCACAACAGCTACCACTGTCACAAGGTTTTTATTCGTTCCAGTAACAATGACCCCACCAATAAACGCTGACATAGGAAGTAAAAATAAACCTATTGTGATAAGAACACGTTTGATCTTCTCTGAATGAATATATCCATAGTCACCTTTTCTGATTTTTTTTGAGTTTTTCCTCATGTTTAGTCCTTCTTTCTTTTATCCATGAAAGTCATTCTATCAAATAATACGAGGATAACCAATAGATTTTCTCATATTTTCTAAAAATTTTATTGTTTTTTCCTGTGAACATTCCGGATACTCTTTTTCTTTTTGGCTTTGATATTCTTATTGTCGTTGGAAAATCTCTCGGATTTTTCGCTTCCTGTCCTTCTTGGACGAATCAAACACTTGGGTCCGAATCCTATCAGATCTTCTCTATTCCCCTTTTTTAATGCTTCTATGACAAGCTGGCGGTTTTCTGGATTCCGATACTGGATCAGAGCTCGCTGCATCGCCTTTTCATGAGGATTTTTAGGAACATAGACAGATTCCATAGTTACTGGATCCACTTGGGTATAGTACATACAGGTGGCAATGGTAGACGGTGTGGGATAAAAATCCTGTACCTGTTCTGGCATAAATCCCATATCGCGAATATATTCTGCAAGTTCTATGGCCTCTCTTATCCCACATCCTGGATGAGAGGACATAAAATAAGGTACTGCATACTGCTCTTTTCCGCTTTTTTTGCAGCACTCTTCATATTTTTTTAAAAATTCCATATATACCTGATGAGATGGTTTGCCCATCTTAGATAAAACTTTTTCAGAAACATGTTCGGGAGCTACACGAAGCTGTCCGCTCACATGGTATTCTGCCAATTCTTTTAAAAAAGGTGTTTTCTTATCTGCAAGCACATAATCAAATCGGATTCCTGAACGGATAAACACTTTTTTGATCTTTGGAAGTTTTCGCAGTTTTCGAAGAAGTGCAAGGTAATCTGAGTGATCTGCAACAAGATTTTTACATGGTGTGGGATAAAGACATTGTCTATGGCTGCAGGCTCCTTTGGTCAGCTGTTTTTGACATGCTGGCTGACGAAAATCAGCAGTCGGCCCGCCCACATCATGAATGTAGCCTTTAAATTCTGCGTCCTGCGTCATGATCGAAGCTTCTTTTATGAGTGATTCATGGCTTCGTACTTGAATGATTCGTCCCTGATGGAAAGTAAGTGCACAAAAACTGCAGCTTCCAAAACATCCCCGGTTGCTGGTCAAACTAAACCGTATTTCTTCTATTGCGGGTATTTCACCCTCTTTTTTGTACATAGGATGATATGTCCGCATATAGGGAAGATCGTAAACATCATCCATCTCCTGCATGCTCAAGGGGTACGCTGGTGGGTTTTGAACCACATATCCTTGATTTTGGTAATCTTCTACCAGGGTACCTGCCTGATAAGGATCTGTATTTTTATATTGAACAGCAAAACTTTTTGCATAATCCAATTTATTTTCCTGAATATCCGAAAATGCAGGCAGCATGATGGGTTCCGGAATGTGTTCTATCGTTTTTGAACGGTATACAGTACCTCTGATGAAGGTGAGATCCTTAATATCGATCCCAGATGCCAGAGCATCTGCTATTTCTACGATTGAACGTTCTCCCATACCGTAGGAGATCATATCAGCACCCGAATCAAGGAGTATACTTCTCTTTATCTGATCCGACCAGTAATCATAGTGTCCCATCCTTCTTAAACTGGCCTCGATCCCTCCGAGGATGATCGGTGTATGTTTATAACTTTTTCGGATGAGATTGCCGTACACAACTACCGCCCTGTCAGGTCTTTTTCCCATAATGCCTCCAGGTGAAAAAGAATCTTTATGGCGATGCTTTTTTGATACGGTATAATGGTTCACCATGGAATCCATATTGCCGGAGGACACTAAAAATGCAAGACGAGGTTCTCCGAGAGCCTGTATGCTTCTCTCGTCTTTCCAATCAGGCTGGGAAATGATACCAACGGTATATCCGTGACTTTCAAGTACCCTGCTTATGATCGCAGGACCAAAAGAAGAGTGATCCACATAGGCATCACCGATCACATAGACAAAATCCAGTTGTTTGATCCCCCGTTCGATACATTCCTGACGGGTGACAGGTAAAAACTGTCCACTCATGTATTCAGCACCTCATATCTTTCCTCTAAAATATCATAATAATTTTGAATATAGTAGTCTGCAAGTTTTTTCTTTTCCACTCTTTGTTTGGCGCTGAAGGCATCCTCCACTGCACACGTTTTCATACCGGCTCTTTTTCCGGCCAATAATCCCATGGGAATATCCTCAAATACCAGACATTCGCAAGGAGAAACCCTAAGCTCATCAGCAACCAAAAGATAGATATCAGGGTGTGGTTTACCCCTTGATACATCACAGCAGGTATGGATGGAATCCAGATAACCATCTACTTTTTGAGATTTTAAAACCGTATGTACAAGTTCGATCCCATTTGAGCTGGCGATCCCTGTTCTGATGCCATGGCTCTTAAGGTGTTCAAGAAAGTCTCTTGCTCCCGGTTTCAGCGGGACTTGACAGCTATACTTATCCCTCGCCATGTCCATCCATTCCATTTTGATCTCTTCAAGATTTTCTTTTAATGAAAATCGATTTTTGAAATAGGAAGCAGTTTCTGTAAGACTCATGCCTTCGATATCTTTTTGAAGTTCAGGCGGAAGGTCATATCCATGTTTTCCAAGATATTCTATATCAATATCCTTCCACATCCACATAGAATCGACCAAAGTTCCATCCAGATCAAATAATACAGCTTTTATATTATCTAACATTCTTTTATCCTTTCAAGTGAAAGTAGTTCTTCATTCGTCAAGTCTCTAAACTGGCCAGGTAAAAGTTCTTTGTCCAGTGTGAGCGGTCCCATACTTACTCTTTTTAAATAGATCACTTTTTTATTTCTGGCTTCAAACATCCTTTTTACCTGATGGAAGCGGCCTTCCTGGATCGTGATCATGATCTCCGATTCTTCTGATGCGTTTAGAATCTCCAGTTTTGCTGGAAGTGTTGGCTTTTCATCACCAATATCAATTCCACCAAGGAATGCGGTACCATCTTCCAGGGTTACAAGCCCCTGCACTTTGGCATAATATGTTTTATCCACATGACGTTTTGGTGAAAGCAGTCTGTGTGCCAGATCTCCATCATTTGTAAGAAGCAGCAGGCCTTCTGTATCTTTATCAAGACGTCCTACTGGAAATAATCCTTTTGCAGTCTGCGGCGGAAGCAGGGAAAGCACCGTCTCATCCCAGTTGTCTTGCGTTGCTGAAACATAACCTGCCGGTTTGTGGAGCAGGATATATTTGTATTTTTGATATACCACCGGCTGCTCATCACAAATGACTGCCGATTGAATAACGTCAATTTTTCGTTCTGGTTTTTTCTCTATAATTCCATCGATGCTTACTTTACCTTTTCGAATCAGCTGTTTCACCTGTGATCTGGTCCCAATCCCGGCATCTGCCAGATATTTGTCCAGTCGAAGCATTTTACTCATGTTCTTTCTCCTATTGCCAGCGCCAACCGGCATAATATTTGTTTTTAAGGCTTCCGCCTGAGAGTTTTCCCCATCCTAAAGGATATCCATCTACTCCGATAAGCTGCCAGCCATTTTTTTTGGCATTTTTGTCTGAAACGTCCAGAGTTTCTCCTTTTAGATAGCGAAGGACTCTTTCATCATCTCTGGAAAACGATAGGGAAGACTGGTATTGATCCATTTGCAATGCCATAGCAAGAGCTTGAGACGGCTCAAATCTGTTTTTCCTGCATGTTCCAAGAAACAGACCGGTCCGAAGATAGCGGAGCTTTTTAGGCATAAGATCACTCTTTCCAAGAGCATATAATCTGTCTTCTTGAAGATAAAACACTTTATCTTTCCATATGTCGCTGCTGCTGCATCCATCCAGAAATTCTTGCGCAGGTGCAGGAATCTTGCAGGAATACCCAGAGCCCTCCTTGCGTTTGGAGGCAGAGCCATCTTTTTCAAGTAATGCCATAAAGTGTCCCTCGCCTGCCATCTTGTGCGGGAATATCCTGACACACTCCGAATAGCCACCATAACCAGAAGAAAATCCCTCATAAAAAGGACAGGAAACCAGATGCATCTCGGGGCGGTTTTTTAAAAGCCAGTTTATAGTACCTTCATTTTCCAACTCACTGAAGGTACAGGTAGAATACAGAAGCCGTCCACCGGGTCTTAACATATCAGCTGCCTGACAGATGAGTTTCTGTTGTATCAAACTATAATATTCCGGTCCCTGCGATTCCCAATAAGATATCATCTTTGGATCTTTTCTAAACATTCCTTCTCCGGAACACGGTGCATCTACCAAAATCTTATCAAAAAATTCTGGAAGCTGTGACACCAGTTTTTCGGGCTCTTCACTTGTAACATAAATGTTCGGTATTCCCATAAGTTCCAGATTTTTCAGCAAAGCCTTTGCACGGCTGTTGCTGATATCATTGGCAACTAATATACCTTCCCCCTGCAGTCTTGCACCGAGTTCTGTTGCTTTTCCTCCCGGTGCAGCACATAGATCCAGCACAAAATCTCCAGGTACCGGGGCAAGACGATCCGCTGGTGTCATTGCACTCGGTTCCTGAAGATAATATAATCCAGCATAATAATAAGGATCTTTTGATGGTATCTCATTTTGATAAGTATAGCCATTGGGGATCCATTCTACGGGTTCTATGGAAAAAGGAGATATCTTTTCAAAATATTTGGCTGCTATTTTTCTGGTATTAACTCGAAGTCCGCTATTGGGTTGATGGTCGTAGCTGTCAAGAAAATCCTGAAAATCATTTCCTAAAAGCCTTTTCATCTCTCGTTCAAATGCAATGGGTAATGTCATTGTTATTTTCCTTTGTATTTTTATTTATTCTATATCGCAGGTGACTGCCTGGGCACGATATCCCTCTGCAATAATATCCAACTGCTGATGGAATCTTCGAAGCTGCTGAAGATCATTGGATGCGTATATCCGATAAAATTCATCCTGAATCTTTTCGACTTCCCGCTTATTAGATTTTTGATATAAGTTTTCAATATTTCCAAGAATATCCATGACCAGATTTTTCTGGAGCATGGAAGAATTCTGTGCATTCATTATTTCACTTCTTACTGAAGACATCTCGTGATCCAAGGCCACGATCGCATCGGCAGCTTTGGAAAGTCTCTCTTTTACATGTGGCGGAATATTTGTTTTGTATTTGTACTGGAGCGAGTGTTCAATGGTTGCCCAAAAGTTCATCGCCATCGTACGGATCTGGATCTCTGCCTGGATTTTCTTCGGTCCCTGCAGTGTCTCGATTTGATAATATATCACTAGATGATAACTGCGATATCCGCTTTCCTTTGTGTGAGTGATATAATCTTTCTCACACTTTATCTCCATATCACTTCTGTTATCAATGATCTCAGCCACTTTTTGAATATCTTCAACAAATTGGCAGATCACTCTGATTCCTGCAATATCTTCGACCTGATCCTCCATATCTTCAAACGGTATATTTTTTCGTTTCATTTTTTCTAAAATACTGGTAACACTTTTTACTCGCCCGCTCACCTGTTCGATGGGTGAATACATCCCCCGTTCCCGATGTTCTTTGATCAGATGATTAAACTTGTCAACAAGCTCGCGCACAGCCAATTCATATGGACTCAGGATCTCCCGCCATAATTGTATTTCCATAATTTACCTCTCCTTACTTCTGTCATCAAAATCTAGTCTCATTCGTATGATGTGAAACAAAACATGTACCGCTCTGTTTTGTTTCAGACAGTATGATATCTTTCGATATTATAACATCTTTTTCTCAATATTGGTACTCTTTCGTATGTTTCTCCAGCAGTAATAATACAGGATAAGAATTAATAGCAAGTTCATCAACGTTTCTTGTACTTATATAGATGCCAAAATGAAGATGGGTCGGGAAACGTCCGCGCATTCCTTCATCGCCATATCCGGTATCTCCCATGAGACCAAGTATCTCTCCGGCCCGTACCATATCCCCCTCTTTAAAATTCTGCTCATAGGAGGCAAGATGTGCATAATAAAAATAACATCCATGTGGACTTCGAATGCCTATACGGTATCCGCCCAAAGGAAGCCATCCTATATTTTCGATAATACCGTCCGAAACGCTGATGATCGGATAGATTCCAGGAGCGGTGTGAATACCAAATATATCTGTGCCTTCATGGATTCTGTTTCCGCCATAGCTGCGCATATCTCCATAACTGTTTTCAAAAAAGAATTGGCGGCTATGACCAGCCTGTTTTTGTTTAGCCAATGGAAAATACCGTATATCTGCAAAAATCGTATCATATGCTTCCGACAGTCTCTGGTAAGCCGCAGGCTTTTTTTCTTTTAACAGTGTGATCGTATGAGATAAATTTTCTGATTTCAGATTGGAATTTTGAGATATGTGGAATCGATGAAGTACCATTGCGGCCGCCATACAATCACCAAATGACCTGTTGCTCTCATAAGAATAGCTTTGCAGCGTCTCAAGACTTGTCAGATCGATATTCATATCACAAAATGATACTGATTCTTCACTATCATCTTTTAATCCCAGGAGCAGTGAGCCTTCCATAAGATCTGCAGACATCCGGCACTGGAAAAAAGCCAAAAACAAAAGTAATAATATCTTGCATAAGAAATGTCTCATATATAATCCTCATCCCCATCCTATAAACTATATTCTTTGCATGGGAAGTTTAGAACCCCAAAATGGGTGCCAGCCTTAAAAAGCTGACACCCATTATTTGAAATTTTTCTTACGCGTTAATATTTTCTAATGTTTTAACGAGATAATCCCACATTCTTGC
Organism: Clostridia bacterium; assembly: GCA_009929525.1. Taxonomy (GTDB): domain Bacteria; phylum Bacillota; class Clostridia; order Lachnospirales; family Lachnospiraceae; genus Oliverpabstia. The sequence goes on from SAAH01000124.1 coordinate 9,697, forward strand.
GGTGGAAGAAATCGATAACTTTTCTTCTGTCGTATGAATGTCTTTCATGGTTGGTCCAAAAGATACACAATCAAGTCCTGGGATCGTGTCATAGAAAAGTCCACATTCAAGTCCGGCATGGATGGCCTTTACACATGGCTCCTCACCAAAAATCTCTTTATATGACTGAACCATAAGGTCACGAAGTTTTGAATCCTTTTTGTATTCCCATGCTGGATAGTCGCCTTCAATAGAATATTCCCCACCCAAAAATTCTGTAAGATACTGGATCTTCTCAGAAACATAAAGTTTTGCACTGCCGACAGAACTCCTCACACCACAAGATGCAAATAAGCTGTCAGCTTCAAGCCGAAGGATACCAATATTGTTAGATGTTTCAACAAGTCCTTCGATTTCTCCACTCATCTTTTCTATGCCGTAAGGCACATTCATAAGGAAAAATTTCACTTTTTCCTTGCTTACCATATCAAGGACATCTATTTCTTTTTCACCGATGTTATTGATGGTAATGCAGATACCTGTATCTGAAGAACTGTATTCTTTTCTGAGATCTTTTTGATACTTGGCAGCATAATCTTTGAGATTATCCAGGTCTTCTGGAGAGACAACTAACGTGATCACCGTTTTTCTTGTGATAGCGTTATCCTTTGTACCACCCTCGATACCTGCCAATTCAAACTCCATTGTATGATTTAATTCATAAAGAAAACGGCCTGCTAATTTGTTGGAATTTGCACGGATCTTGTCAATCTCTGCCCCAGAGTGACCTCCGGTAAGTCCATCGATCACAACTTCTACAGTTTCACCTGTTGTTGTGTGATAAGCAACAGGAATACGGCTGATCCCGCTCAATCCTCCTGCACAGCTTATCCAAAGATAACCCTCTTCTTCAGAATCCATATTAATCAGATATTTTCCCTTCAATACAGAAGTATCCAGTGCTTTTGCACCTAAAAGTCCAATTTCTTCATCCGTTGTGATCACGCACTCCAAAGCGGGATGCTTCAATGAATCATCATCAAGAATTGCCAGCATATATGCAACGGCGATTCCATCGTCACCACCGAGAGTCGTATCTTTTGCAGAAATAAAATCCTCTTCGATCATCAGCTCAAGGCCATCTTTTTCAAAATCATGGGTTGATTCAGGTGTTTTTTCAGCAACCATATCACAATGTCCCTGTAAGATTGTAACAGGCGCATCCTCATATCCAACGGAAGCCGCTTTATAAATCACAACATTATTAGAATCATCCTGATAAGATGTAAGTTCGTGTTCCTTTGCAAAAGACACCAGATAATCACTGACTCCTTTTGTATTACCTGATCCGTGAGGAATCTTACACAGTTCCTCAAAATAATAAAATACTTTTTCTGGTTTTAATTCACTTAATACTGCCATTTAGTATACCTCCAATCATGTTTTCTATTTTGACATATTCAGTTTGAAAAATCAAGGTATATCTCTACTTGAGTTTCCGCAGTTTTATCCACATAGACCTGAATTAAACCATGTCTTTATAAACAACTTTCAAAAAATGCCCCAAATATAAGGAATCTGATTCC
>SAAH01000246.1 GCA_009929525.1 Clostridia bacterium
TCTGCTTTGGTTCCGTCGATTATTACACAAATCGGGAAAGAACCGTCGAAATGGATCGGGCATGAATTCCAGGAAGTTGTGCAGGACCTGGAAAATTGGCCATTGTAGTTATTGGCAACTGCCAGCAAGGCCTTTTATATGCCCCGCTCACAACTGCGTCTACGTTCTTTTCAAACTCGGCTTGTATTTGAGACTGGATATTTGCCGGCAATGCCTGATAAAATATTTGTCTTCCGTTTTTTACTCTTAAGAAATTCATAAAGCTCAATAGCATTTTCTTCTGCGCTGTCTTCAAAAGATAGATTAAGGTCATTGCCGCCATGCATATCTTCATGATCCGAAAAACGTACCTTATAAACCTTATCCTCGTCAATTAGGTCTCCATACTCATCGATGTTATGCGTGTGAGTCATTGATAAGTACTGACTGTTAGATAACCTGCTCTCCTCTTCGTCAATGACTGCAAACCCCTGTGATTCCGCTATCTCCTCAAAGAGTTTCATCTTGTCAGCAATATATTCATTGACAGCATTATTCATTATTTTCCATGCTTCATCTATGATACTTTCTTCATTGGGGTCGCATTGTTTACGGCTTTCAAAGCTGATTCGCGGGTCACATACATATCTGCGAGCATCATCTGTTTTGATCCATTCGTCTACCGGCATATCTCCAGCCAGCTCTTCGATATCATCAAGCCATTCTATATATTCCCTGAGCTTTAATTCATCCGACAAAAGCAAATCATGCTCTGCCTGAATTTCTTCCATCAAAATTGAATCATAAATCTCGCTGATCAAAGCCCACCCGTTCATCCTTACATCAACGCCATAATCTTTTTTGTCTATCTGTTTAGCCTTTTCAATGACATTATCAAGATAACCGGCATCTGCTTCTCCTCTCGCCTGAGAATACATTCCCATGGATTCGTTGTCGTTCTGCGTGAAGGATATAGGGAGCATTTCAGCGACGTCCTCCGGAGTGATCGTCTCCATGCTTGTGCGCTTCTCGTTCCACATCCTGGCCATAGGTATGTACATCCGGCCCACATCCTGTCCATAGGTATGTACATCCGACTGGCAGCCCAGGCAGTATTGGCCGCGATCTCAGGAACACAGATGAAGAATAATTTTTTTCCTCGTATTCGATAATTTCAAACCATTTGCCGTGTATATCATTTTTCCCCAATCCTTTGTCAGGGTAAAACCAGTTGTCCTTTATGACACCACATTCTTCAATTTCCTGTCTACGAGGATAATTCCTGCTCCCCCACCACTCTGTGTATCGAACTTTGGCCCTGCGCTCTGTCTGTGTTATTTTTTCTGGGGGTCTCCAGTTTTCTATATCCGATTCAGTGATTTCGCTGGCGTCAACCTCATAGAAGTACGTTTTGTTATAGTATTCGGAAGTGTGATGCCATCCTGTCTTTGACAAGGCCAGATACCTCAACGCTTCAACAGGCATCTTCTCAATATCCGACAGCGAGACATTTAACTCAGTCTCATCATCTTCTAGCTGTCGTTTGATTTCCTCAATGATTTCCCTTTTTGTCCACTTTGATTTCGGTTTTTCCCCGGATTCGTATGCCTCAAAGGCATTGTTACTCATAGAAAACCCGCAATATCCTGCCATATTTTTCATCCTCCTTGAAATTATCCTTAAACCCCTCAAAAAAAAAAATGTCGAGGTACCAGATAAGGATTAAATGGAATATAAAAAATTATGATTTTCGATGAAAACTGTAAAGGGGCAGAGGGCTACTTCTCTGCCCCTTTGGAGTGCTTAAATATCGTGTTCGTAGCCAGTGGCGAGAGACTTTCTCTTATCCGCACTGTTGAGCGTCTCTTCTCCCAGCAACCGCTCAATGTGGTGGTTGAATTTGTCATAGGCTTCAGGATGATAAGTTTTCAAAATATCAAGGTAACTGTTGATATAACCAATGTGTCTATTAATTATTTCTGCGTTTTTAAAAAAGTCGATCAAAATATCTGCATGACCCTTAAAAAACAATATATTAAGGGCTGTGACACCACGGGAGTATCTTTTGGTAAGGTCATATCCCTTACTCAATAATACTTTAATGATTCTTTGGTTACCTTTATGAGCGGCCAAATACAACAGCTTATACCTATTTTTATATGGAATATATTCATCTGCACCGA
>SAAH01000125.1 GCA_009929525.1 Clostridia bacterium
TTTCTAAAAACCTAAAACTGGTGCTAAAACAGAAAAATTATTTTCTCTGTTTTGCACAAATATAGTACTTGTTAGATATTAGGGTACTGAACAGTTACACAAATTTAAAGATTGTGCCTACGTTCCGCAGTGGGGAAGAGCACCGATACAGGTGTCTCCCAGTGGACATGTCTATGAAGAAGGAAAAAGATATCACAAATATCTGGAGCTTCGCGGCAATGAATTCTGGTGTTTTGACGACCGGCTTGTCAGTGCAGTGAATATAGAAAAGATAGTGATCAAAGATAATATCATCCACGAAAGCCATACCTATGAGCCGATTCCGGGGAAAGAAACGGAGTTTGAGAAAGTGCTTTTTGTGGAAATGAAAGATAACAGGAGGGTAAAATGAGCGATAAGATCAAAATGGGATTAATTGGACTTGGATGCAGAGGAAATGCATTGCTGAAAGATGTATTTCTTTCACATCCAGATGTGGAATTTGTAATGATCAGTGATTCTTATGAGGACAGATGCAAAGAAGCAGCTGATATGATAGAAAAAATGTCTGGAAAGAGACCGGAATACACGATGGATGCACAAGAATTAATCTGCTCTGATAAGGTAGAAGCAGTTGTAATCTGCAGTGCATGGGAGACTCATATACAGTTTTCTATCGATGCGATGAAAGCAGGAAAATATGTGGCCTGTGAAGTAGGCGGTGCATATTCCATCCGGGAATGCTGGAAATTAGTAGAAACTTATGAAGAGACAAAGACACCGATCATGATGTTGGAAAACTGTTGTTATGGACGAGATGAAATGATGGTCCTTAATATGGTGAAAGAGGGAATTTTCGGTGAGGTAGTCCACTGTGCAGGCGGTTACATGCATGACCTTAGAGATGAGGTGGGATATGGAGAAGAGAACCGTCACTACCGCCTTAGAAATTATATTCATAGAAATACTGAAAACTATCCAACTCATGAGCTGGGTCCAATTGCAAAAGTTCTGGATATTAATCATGGAAACCGCATGATGACACTTACTTCTATGGCTTCAAGGGCAGCAGGAATGAAGGAATACCTGAAGAAAGAAAAAGCTGAAGATACAGCATTGTTGAATACAACTTTTCAGCAGGGAGATATTGTCAGTACTACGATCAGATGTGCAAATGGCGAGACGATCAGTCTGACGCTGGACACCACCCTTCCAAGGTACTATTCCAGAGGATTTACGGTACAGGGAACAAAAGCGATGTACAATGAGGAAAATGAATCTTTGTTCATAGATGGGGAAGAACATGCAAAAGACCATTTTGAGTGGAAAAAACATTGGGGAAATGTTGAGCAGTATAGGGAACAGTATGAGCATCCCACATGGAAAGAGTATTTGAAGGACGGGGTGAAAAAAGGTCATGATGGAATGGATTGGCTGGTGTTTTGCGAATTCGTGAAGGGAATCAAGAATAAAACTCCGATGCCGATCGATGTGTATGATATGGCAGCCTGGATGAGTATCTCTGCCTTGGCGGAGGAGTCCATCGCTCTTGGAGGACAGGCGGTGGCAGTTCCGGACTTTACTAATGGAGGGTGGATGTCCCGATAAGGGTGAGATGTGTTCCTCCGGAACTATTGTGGTCCATAGAACACCAGCTATAGTACTTGCCGGTAATAAAGCAACCCCCTCAATTTTTCTTTCGCATCTCCCCCGGAGTACAATGAAACCGGGATTTGTACATTTTCATAAATAACTTATAATTGGTAAATCCATGCATCTCGATCAATGACTGTACGCTAAGGTCTGTTTCCATCAGATCCTTGGAAATGTGTTCCAGGCGGATCGTATTGACATAATCGAGGAAGGTCATCCCCATGTATTTTTTAAAGAAGCGTGTAAAGTAATCGGGATTCAGGGAGACTTCTTCTGATATTTTGTTCAGTGTGATATCTTCGGCATAATGATCCCGCACATAGGAAGTGATCTGGCCCAGACGCTGCATGTATTTTACTGATTTTTCTTTTTCGGTCGGGCTGATTTCTTCGCCAAAGGAGCTGGTAAGACAACATAGCAGGTCGAAAATCAAACTGTAAAATCTAAGTACGCGAGCAGTATTTTTTAAGGGATATAGTGTACCCAAGTGATAGAGAATTTTGCTTAAATGATGAATGTCGTCCGTAGTTTGATGTTCAGGAGCAACATAGTGTCCAGAATCAGATGGATGTTCAGAGGCTGATAAGTATTGGTCAGTTATTGACTGCCTGTCCTTAACGTACGCACAGTTGAAGCGAAGGTGTTCGATATTAGGAATATAGCGCCTTAAAAATGGGTAGGGAATCTGAATGAGCATTTCCTTTGCCTGCGCTGGTACCTGTATGTGGTGTATTTCTCTGGAATTGATCACAAGAAAATTCCCTGGGGCAAGTATATAGTGATTACTTTGCCCCAGGATACATTCTTCAGTGCCCTCAAGCACATAGATGATCTCCAGACTGTTGTGCCAATGAGGGGCAGCATGCTCTCCACGAAGCTGTATCTCATTGATTTGGAAAAGAATATCAATGTCCGAAGGATAATAAATCGTCTCATGGGTGGATGGAAACATATGCGGCCTCTTTCTTTTTGTAATATCAGACAAGTTGTCCGTTCAGATATAGATTTAACTTGCGAACAAGAAGGACGGGATCGATGCTGTGTTCAAAAGCAGCTTCTTCGAGGGTTTCGCCAGCGGAGGAAGCGCAGCCGATACAGTTCATACCTGCCTGCATCAAGATGGCTGCAGCACGTTCGTCTGATTTTATAAGTTCGTCGATAGTGGTTTCTTTTGTGATGATCATGTTGTTCTCCTTTAAGGGTGATTTATAGTTGGGTTGTTTTGTTTTTGATATCATTACTTAATCATATTACTTTCTTTAGATGATATCAATCTGGCACATCTTCATGGCATTAAGAGCATTTTCATGACTTTCCGGTGTAACACCTGCACAGCAGGAAGCATCTACGGAGATTGGCATCTCGGGAAGATATGCTTTTAGGAGCAGTGCATTTGAGATCACACAGATATCGGTACAAAGTCCGATCAGAGTGATGGATGATATTTCCTTGTCCTCTGCCATATGCGCCACTGCATTGGCAAGTTTTACGCTTCCAAAGGTAGGTTTGTCAAAAATCAGATCCTCATGGCTGACACAAGACTGAATCTGCGGGTCAAGCTCCCAGCCAGATGTTCCCTTGATGCAGTGTGGGACAGGAAGCTTTTTGCCTTCTGCGCTGTCCATATAATTTTCTCCATGAGTATCGCGGGTATAGATGACAGGTCCATCCCAGCTGCGTATCTTAGCGGCAGCGGCAGGGACGATGGACTGGGCTTTTGGCGTGCCCAGAGCCATGGAAATAAAATCATTTTGCATGTCAATAACCATTAATAGTGGTTTCATGTAGTATCCTCCATAGTAATGATGGGACAGTGTTACGAACTACTGTCTTTTTCCATTTGGTTAAATATAGAATTGGTGTAATATGTGTTATGTGAGGCATATATGCTGTTGAAACTTCAGCATGCCTCATCTGACACTTTTTTAGTTAGTAAAACAATTATAACTGCTGCGTATAGGGTATATACAGATTTTTGCAGGGTTGATGCCTCGCTTTTTATTGTGCAGCGAGGCAGGGATTGGAAGCTGCATTCCATGTGCCCTGTTTGGTTTTATTATCGTTGTAAATAAGAAGAAATATGTCCTTGGTGTGGCAGGGAATGAAAACTTTTTCCCATATGCCGCCAATTCTTCTTTATGCTAAAAAAGGAGTGGCCTATTGAGCAAACGGTGATCATTTGCATTTCTTCGAAAGTCAATTTATAGGAGAGACTTTTTAGAACTACGCTGGAAAAAGAAAGTCAGTACCACGCAGATCCCGATAAATATCATAGGAAGCCAGAACATATTCCAACGGATAGCGGCAAGGGCACTGGATACCTGAGCCGATTTTGGAGTGTAGTTTCCGGCATCTAATATCGTAGTAAAAATCATACCAGCAGCAGCGATGCCAAGCTTCATGGCACACATCATAACGGATGTCATAAGTCCCTGGGGACGTTTTCCGGTCAATTCTTCCACCTCGTCCATCGTATCGGAGCACATGCTGTAGGCAGGTCCGGTTGCAAGATTTGATCCGATTCCGCAAAGAAAAGAACAAAGGATCAAAAGAGGAACATTTCCACCAGCAAGATACATGACAAATGAAAATACAATGAATATAAGAAATCCGAAGAACATGCAGCTGCGGTTTCCAAAACGGGAAAGTATCTTTGCTACAAATGGTGAGCTTGCCAGCATCGCCACCGTGGACATGGTGAGGAGCAGGGAAGCCAGGGATGCACGGTTAAGGCAATACTCTGCATAGTAGATAGAACTTTGGCTTCTCAGTACACAGGCAAGAAATGCAAGGCAGTTGATGATACAGAGCATGATCCAGGAACGACTTTTTATGGCACAGCAAAAAGATTCCTTCAGATCCATTTTGACAGGAGAATTTCCTATCCGTTCCTTACAGGTAAGTGCACAGTTTCCAAGAAGTATCAGGCTTACGATGGCATAGATAAGGGCGGTTGAAACAAAACTATAATGTCCCGGAGTGCCGATAAGCGCCACGAGAGGAAGTGTGCAAAGGCTGGCGATCATATTTCCAAAGCCGCAGCCCATCAGTTTGTAATTATTAAGCTTCAGCCGTTCTTTCACATTTCCCGTCATCATGGACAGCAAAGTTCCGTATGCGGTGTTGTTGGCGGCATAAAGCAGGCAAAATCCCAGATAAGTAGCAAATGCAAAAGCCGTCTTACCCGCAGAAGATATGTCAGGGACAACAAACATCAAAAAGAACATTACCATCAAAGGAATCGTGGTGAAATATAAAAATGGTTTTGTACGTCCGAGCCGCGAGGTGGTCCGGTCGATGGCGATGCCGGTAAAAAGGTTGGCACCTGCCTCAAGGATGCGTGCAGTACCCAGAATCAGACCAACAGCAGCCAGCGATATTCCTGCTACGTCTGTGTAATAATAAGAAAGATAGGCACTGGTGACACCGAAGGTAATACAGCTGGCGGTGTCCCCGCCTCCATAGCTTAGTTTCTCCCGAAGAGAAAGTTTTTGATCCATATAAAAATCCCCCTTAGATTCTAGGTTTAATGTATCACGTTTTCGGGAGAGGGGGAAGAGGAAATCCATATTTTCGCCTTGTTTTTTATGATGAAACATCTATAATAAAGGAGATAATATACGGGACAATATACAAAATAATATACCAGGTAATATACGGGATAATATCCAGGTATATCTATGGATACGATAACATGTGAAAGCAGTGGGGAGATAGGATATGATGGAAAAACTGGAGTTGTCTCCAGAGTATGAAAAAATAAAGGAGATTCCGGACTATGGTTTTTCGGGAAGAGAAGATCTGGAGGAGATCACACTTCCGGCATCGGTGAAAAAGATAGGCAGATATGCATTTTATAACTGCAGAAATCTTAGAAAAATCATTTTTTTCAGTGGGATACAAGATGTGGGCAGCGGTGCCTTTACAGGATGTCATAAAGTCCGGCACCTGGATGTGACCATTATGCAGGAAAATGAGTCATGCCTGAAGGATTTCCTGCAAGAACTGACGGAGGAAATGCTGGTAGAATATCGGGGAGAAGAATATGCAAGACTTATGCTTCCGGAATATTTTGAAGAAGGGGTGGAGAATACCCCGGCCAGGATCTTGATGACCCAATATCACGGTTCAGGGTTAAAATATAGGAATTGTTTTTCCAAAAATGAAATACAGTTTGATGAATACGATGCCAGGTTCTCGGATGCAAAGGCGACGGAGTCCTCTGAATTCTTGCAGAAACTGGTCGTGGGCCGGCTTCGATATCCTTATAGGCTGCACAGGAATGGAAGAGAACAGTATGAACGGTATCTGAAAGAAAATCTGGTTGTGATCGGGGAGAAAATGATCCAGTCAAAAGATACAGATGCGCTGGCATGGCTCATCGAGTATTATGGCAGGAAGCAGGAGAATCTGGAAGCACTTCTTGAGTATTGTGGGCGTATGGGAGCAGCGGAGTGTACGAGCATACTAATGGAATGGAAGCGGAGAAGATTTGCAAAGAAGATTTCGCTGGGGATGCCTGATTTTGAATTATGAAAGGAAACAGCATGAACGTATTGCAGGAGCAGCAGCAGCAGGAATTGGAAAAATATAATATCTGTACAGAGATTTTGATGAATACGAGAAATGAACTGTATCTGTCCATGCGGTTTTTCGATGTGGCATTATCTTCCCTGTCCTTTTTGCCGGATGGCTCAACGGGAAGCTGGGGATGTGATGGAAGTATCTTTCATTTTCACCCGGAATATCTGCTGGAAAGATATCGGGAGAATCCGGTGATCGTTGATCGTGGATTTTTACATCAACTGATCCACTGCCTCTTTGGACATCTATGGACAGGAAATGGAAAAAATGCGGCGGATTGGGATCTGGCATGTGATATTGCAGCCGAATACCTGATCGATCATCTGCGGGTCCGCTGCGTGCATCTGCCGCCCTCACCGCTTCGCCGGGAGTGGTACCGGAGGTGGGAGCAGAAGATGCAGGTGCTTTCGGCACAAAAAATCTATCAGCAGCTTGAGGACATGGATCCTTCTGCACCGGAATATCGAAGAATGGTGGATGAGTTTCGAAGAGATGATCATCAATTTTGGAGAAAGCCTCCCGAGAATCAAAAGCAGCAGAACCGCCAGAAGGACTGGGACGATATCCGTGATAAGATGCAGACAGAGATTGAAGTATTTTCAAAAGAAGAGTCGGACGAGCCGGGCAAACTGACAGAAGCTTTGCAGGTGGAGAATAGAGAAAAATACGATTACAGGGAATTTCTTCGGAAGTTTTCTGTTCTAAAAGAAGAGATGCAGGTTGATATGGATACTTTTGATTATATTTTTTATAATTACGGTATGAACCTGTATGGAAATATGCCGTTGATCGAGCCTTTGGAGACAAGAGAAGTGCAAAAGGTGGAAGATTTTGTTATCGTGATCGATACTTCGATGTCCTGTAAGGGCGAACTTGTGCAAAAGTTTCTGGAACAGACCTACCAGATATTATCTCAGGCGGAAAGCTTTTTTAGAAGGATCAATATCAGGATCCTCCAGTGTGATGAAAAAGTTCAGGATGACGTAAAGATAGAAAATGGAAACCAATTGAAGGAATATATGGATCATCTGGAAATCAAAGGGCAGGGTGGGACGGATTTTCGTCCGGCATTTTTATATGTGCAGGAACTGATGGCAAAAAAAGCATTTCATAAGTTAAAAGGACTGCTTTATTTTACCGATGGATATGGAAAATATCCGGTGAAGATGCCGCCCTATGATGTGGCTTTTGTCTTTTTGGAACAGGATTATAAAGATGTAGATGTACCGCCATGGGCGATGAAACTAATACTGACGGAGGATGAGATACTTTATGAACATTAAGCGTGCAAAACAGGAAATAAAAGATTCCATACAGGCGTATCTTTTGAAAAATGAATATGGAGAGTATGAGATCCCGGTCATAAGACAGAGGCCGATCCTGCTCATTGGTGCTCCGGGTATCGGAAAAACACAGATCATGGAGCAGATTGCCCAGGAGTGCAAGGTTGGTCTGGTTGCTTACACGATCACCCATCATACACGCCAGAGTGCGATCGGACTTCCGTTCATATCAAAGAAAGAATTTGGCGGTGTGGAGCATGCGGTGACAGAATATACGATGAGTGAAATTGTAGCTTCTGTATATGAAGAAATGGAAAAAACCGGACTGCAGGAGGGAATCCTTTTCATCGATGAGATCAACTGTGTGTCAGAGACACTGGCTCCGGCGATGCTGCAGTTTTTACAGTGCAAGACGTTTGGAGCCCATGAAATCCCTCAGGGCTGGGTGATCGTAGCTGCAGGCAATCCTCCGGAGTATAACAAGTCCGTCAGGGAATTTGACCTGGTGACCCTTGACCGTGTAAAGAAGATTGATGTGACACCGGATTATTCTGTATGGAAAGAATATGCATATAAAGTAAATATACACCCGGCAGTTATTTCTTATCTGAATATAAGAAAACAGTATTTTTACCAGATGGAGACAACTGTGGATGGCAAGTTATTTGCCACACCCCGTGGATGGGAGGATCTGTCCCGGATGCTGGAGGTATATGAAAAGCTGGGAAAAGAAATGGACTGGGAAGTGATCCATCAGTATATCCAGCACCCGAAAGCGGCAAAGGATTTTGCAAATTATCTGGAACTATATCGAAAATATCAGACGGATTATCAGGTGGAAGCGGTGCTGGAGGGAAGAATCGATGATGTCCTTCAAAAGAAGATCGCGCATGCATCCTTTGATGAGCGGCTTAGTGTGATCGGGCTTTTCCTTTCAAGATTGTCGCAAAATTTCAGAGAATATTTTCTGAAGGAGCAGGCCGTGAGTCTTATTTTTACATCCCTAAAAGAATATCAGCAGACGGAAGGAAGAAGTGAGGATTTTGACCGGGTATTCATGAGGATGCAGATGCAAAGAGAGGAGAAGAAACGGGCGAAGATATTATCAAAGGAAGAGGAAAAATGCTATCGTTTGGCCATGAACAGTATGGAAATTCTGCAAAAGAAACTCCGTGGGAACAAATCGTCTCAGCTGGCGGCACAGGAAAACTTTAATATTATGAAAACGGAGTTCCAAAAGGAGAAAGAAGAACTTGGTGAGTTGTACAACATGGCCTCTTCTCATCTGGAGCATGTGATGGACTTTATGGAGACTGTGTTTGGGGCAGGTCAGGAAATGGTGATATTTATTACTGAATTAAATGGTAATTTTTACAGTGTCCAGTTTTTGCAGCAATATGACTGTGAGAGATATTATAAGTGGAATGAGCAGTTATTAGTGGGAGAGAGGCACAGGGAAATATTAAAAAGAATGGATGAGTTGTCTCTTTGATAAATACATAAATATAAATCTAAATCAGCCGATTCATGAGCCTTGCAAAGGCCCTGGGGATCGGCTGATTTTTGCTGTGCTTCAGTTGGTTTCAAAATTAACGGCACAAATGATGGAAATCTCCGTCGCGGTCTGATCAGGATTTGGTTCCTTGTCTCGCTGCAGAAAATCACGCAGCAGAATCAGTGGATCATGTCCCTGACGGTACAAGTCCTGGGAAATAGTAAAATCCAAACGGCCATCCTGCAAGTATTCGCGGATGGCAGGGGTGACATCGTGGGCAATGATACGAAGGGTTTGCTCTTTTCCGGCATCGTGCACAGCATCTACACAACCGGGAACACTTTCATTTGCCAGATAGATCGCACTGAAGTCCGAATGTTGCTGCAGGGCTTCTGTCACCTTACGGTAGGTCAGCTGATAATCATTATAGGTTTCGATCACTTCGATACGATCATTTGGTATGCCAAGTTCCTGGACACGTTCGCAAAAACCGTTTAAACGTTTGCGGTGACCATCAAATTCCAGGTTACCACACACCGCCATGATACGACCGGAGCGGATGCATTTGCCGAGCAGTTCGCCTGCCATGCGGCCACTTTTTCGGTCATCTTGTCCGACGAAACAAAGTCGTCCGCTGTCAGGCAGATCAGAATTAAAGGTGATGACCGGAATTTGCTTAGATAAGGTCAAAAGATGCTGTTTCAGGAGATCATCATCTCTTGCACAGACAGCAAGACCAGACACACCATCGGAAATAAGGGCGTCAATTTTCTGGATCGCTTCATGTGGTACATCAGTTTCGCATTCAGAAATCATGATCTTTACGCCGAATTCAGAGAGTTCCTCCTCGGCTGCGAGAATGCCGGGCATAAGCTCAGAGGTAAAATGTCCGCCCCAGTTGGGCAAAAGAACACCAAGCAGAAGCGTTTCCGATGTCTTTACGACTGTGCGGCTATGTTTTTCCCGCGGTGACAGATATCCGGTTTCTTCGATCGCCTGTAAGATACGTTCACGAACTTCCTGCTTTACATAAGAACGATTATTTAAAACGCGGTCCACCGTGCCGCGGGAAACACCGGCACGGTCCGCTACCATTTGCAATGTAACTTTTTTCATGGAAACTCCTTCCTACTACAATAGATGTTGCTGTATACTGTGACTCACTAACGCTCATTATAGCATATGCACACAAAAAATGCACACATATTTTAAAATATGTGCAAAAGCACAATTGCTTATTGACATACGTTTGAAATACATATATAATAAACTTACAAAGAAACAAATGCACATAAATACACAAATGCACATAAAATGCAAAATATTATAAAGGAGGAACACATATGAAATTTGATCGTTCTGCTTGTATCGAACCCATGTATTCTGAGATTCCATTTCTGGATCGTTTCCAGGCGGCAAAAGATGATGGTTTTGAATTTGTAGAGTTTTGGAGCTGGACGGATAAGGATCTGGATGCTGTTAAGGCAGCGGCTGAGAAAGCGGGGATTGGTATTTCCGGATTTAACGGTGATGCAGATTATTCTTTGATCGATCCTACGCACAAGGAAAAATATCTGGAATTTTTGAAAAAATCTGTAGCTGCTGCACAAAAGATTGGTGCAAAGAGTGTGACCATCCATTCTAATGCACTGGGAGATGGTGGTATTGTTGTGGATCATTATACGGAGTTATCGGATACCGTAAAAATCTGCTCGATGTACGACATGCTTCTTGAATGTGCAAAAATTGCTGAAGGAAGCGGTATTGCCATGAATCTTGAACCGCTGAACATCACCACCGATCACGTGGGCAATTTCCTTGCACACACACAGATGGCTGCAGAAATGACTCGTTTGATCGGATCTCCGATGCTGAAGGTACTGTATGATGTCTATCATATGCAGCTCAACGAAGGAAGTATTTGCGATAATATCAAAGCGGCTGCAGATCAGCTTGGCCACATCCATGTAGCGGATGCACCTGGCCGTCATGAGCCGGGTACCGGTGAAATCAATTATCATAATGTATTCAAATGTCTGGAAAAAGTTGGATATCAGGGACGCATAGGCTTTGAACTGATACCAGAGACAGATACCGCAGCTGCAGTGAAAGCAATCATGGAGTATTAAATAGGCTCTCGGAATCTTGAGCCTGCCGACTAAGATTCAACAGTCGGTTGAACCTTGAAAAGTAAATATTATCCAGAATGGATATGACAAGTAATAA
>SAAH01000247.1 GCA_009929525.1 Clostridia bacterium
CCAGTACCCGGACGGGGTCTTGACGATAGTGCCGTGCTGGGTGATGAACTCCTCTGCCTCCTTCCATCGGGCATACGCCTGACAGTAACCGGCAAAGGCGGCCATATCCACTTCGGTCAGGATGCCGATGGCTTCCATCTGTTTGGCAAGTCTTCGCCACTCTTTCTTTGCTTCCGGCTCCAGCCACTTCGGACAGGCCGGTGCTTTCTTGTTGGGCTTCGGTTCGCTGGTGTTCAGCGGATGCTTGCCCGGATTGCCTTCCAGTTCCTTCATGGCGGTCGGCTTTGGTTTTCTGCCTCTGGTAGCCATTGGCTTCCCCTCCCTTCTTCAAAAATGGGTAAAGAAAAAGGACCTCCGAAGAAGTCCTTGATCTTATGTTCTATTTACGCCGTTTCGTATTTTTCTTTCAGCCTTTCTGCCTTTCTCGCATTAAGGTCATCTTCTTTCAGAATCCCGGTAAGAGATTCCGTGACACTTTTGCCATCCGTTTTCTTATCATTACTATCAATCTGCTGTTTTTGACTAATTTCCACTTCACGCATATGCAGATTCCTCATCCCAAAAGCCAGTCGATGACATTCACAACTTTTATGCCATCGTAATTTCCGAGTGAAAAACGATCCAGTGTCAGGACAATCTTTTCATAATTATCCTGAATGCTCCGCAGCGGTCTCATCTCTCTCTCAAAGGTTTCTTCCGCCGTCATATCAGCAGTTACCTGATAATAGGTAAGCACACCTTCCTTCTGTGTCACAAAGTCGACCTCAGTAGAACCATATTTTCCGATGTTGACTTTGCCGCCCCTTCGTGAAAGTTCAAGATACACAATGTTCTCAATGGTAAATCCAAGATCATATCGTTTTCTCGGAAGAATGTGGTTTCTGATTCCCATATCTACCATGTAAAACTTATTGTTGACCTTTAAGAGCTGCTTCCCCGCAATGTCAAACCGCTCCACAGGATAAAAAATAAAAGACTCTGTCAGGGCTTCCACATAATCGCTGACTGTGTTTTGAGATACTTTTCTACCCGCTGAGGTCAGATAGTCGGTTATACTTTTCATTGACACCGGGCTGCCGATAACGCTTGCCAGATACCTGGCAATTGTCTTTAGTAACGCAATGTCTGTGATTTTTCGTTTTCCACCTTCTTTTTCTCTTCTTGCCTGCCGCTGCTCGATATCTTTTACAATAACGGTATTGTAGATTCCCTCTAAATACTGATCTATTTTTTCATCCGTGCGGTTCATTACTGCCACATACGGAATTCCACCAGTTTTCATAAACTCTGCAAAAGCTTCCTCTTTTGCCATACCTGTCACCGCCATATACTCACGGAAAGAAAGCGGCAGCATCTTGATCTCTGTGTACCTTCCTGACAAAAGCGTTGCAAGCTCACTTGACAGCATATATGCATTGGAGCCTGTGATATAAACGTCCACATGGTCTCTGATATAAAGGCTGTCAACCACTTTCTCGAATGATGAAACTTCCTGAACCTCATCCAAAAAGATGTATGTCATTTTATCTGCACACAAACGTTCTTTGAGGTAATTGTACAGCTTCATATAATCTTTTAAAGGTTCGTAATCCAGATTTTCAAAATTGATGGAAATAATCTGTTCTGGTGTAACTCCATTCGCTAAGAGTCTCTGCTGATACTGTTCCAGAAGTACAGATTTTCCACAGCGGCGGATTCCGGTCACGACCTTGATCTGCTGCTCGTCTTTCCATGCCCAAAGCTGGTCAAGATATTCTTTTCGTTCAACCATATCTGCATTCCTTCTTTTTTCTCAGTATAACATATTATACGCAGAATATCAAATTATTTTCCCATTTCGGAAACTTTTATTTCATTCGGCTTAATATTTTCCAATTTCAATAATACATCGGATACGAGGCACAGCCCCCTGCGGGGCGTGTGTCCTTTAGGTTTTTGGTTATGCGTTGGGGTTGGATTCCTTCCAAGCCTCGTATTCATCGACCAGCTCCGCTTCCTCGATGACCTGCCAGACGCTGCAGAAGCGGCTTCTCTGCTGCTCGATCTCCGCTTCTGTCCAGTCTTCCGGCTTGCGGCTCATGTCGTGGTAGGCATCCATCTCCGCTTTCGTCCGGAAGAAAAGGATCTGCTTCAGCTTCAGCGTTTCCTCGT
>SAAH01000018.1 GCA_009929525.1 Clostridia bacterium
TTCACAATACTGTCTTTTCATTTTTTTCAAAAATAGGACAGATTGGTACTTTAGAAGAAGTTATCTCTTTTGAAATTACATTTTGCGGAAACTCAAGAGTAAGTAAGAGTACATTAAAGTCCACATCAAGGGCAGGAGCAAATGGTGCAACGGCATCTCCTTCTCAAGGTGGAACCATAACGTCCGGAACGCAAGATCCGGACCCTCACCCCGCGGGGAGTGAACGGGGACAGTCAGACCAGCAGGCGGATCGTTCGATCCAGGGTGCAGGAAAGATCGCAGGATCCAATGGTTCATCCAATGTAAATCCTGGAACTATCAGCAACCTGAGCGGAAACCGCCAGACAGCACAGACGAGCGAAGGAAATATCCAGATCGCAGCAGCCTTTAACTTAAACATCATGAAGAACATTGCGGCAGCATACATTACAGGCAATCTCGTGATCGAGGCAGTGAAAGATCTGATCATTACTTCCGTGAATCTGACAGAAGCAAAAATCTATGCCAATGCATCTGCAACCCAGTCAAAGATTGGTGTGGGCGCAGCGGTAGCGATCAATATCGTAACTTATGAGAATCTGGCATATGTCGATCAGGCTAAAGTAAAAGCAGAAAACCTGACGATCAAAGCAACGATGCCGGAGGCAGCAGCTACAACAACACCTTCCGCACCAGTACAGGAAAACATCGTTCGGGATACCGTTGAGAAAGTCATTAAAGATGCACTTAACGAATTGACGGAACAGATGGGACTTTCCACTATCTTTGGTGAGGAGAACTCACAGGCTCTTACCAACATGCTTTCAGAACTTCTGGGAGAGATCACCGGCAAGGCAGCACAGACACTGCTCACCGGAACCGGTCTGGAACAGTTGTTAAACAATGATGTTATGACGAAGCTGGAAGAGAGATTCAATGCACTTCCATCGACATTTGAAGCATGGCTTAAGACTTGTCCGCAGGGAACAAAGACAGCACTTATCAATGTTTTAAAGACAGCAGTTTTGCAGAACGTATTGAACATGCTGGCACAGCGTGCCCAGTCCTGGCTTACACCAGCAGGTCAGACACCGGGCCAGGGTTCACCATCCGTAGCAAATCCAACGGCACCGGTCACATTAGGTGCAGACCTTCAGAAATTAGGTTTGGATACAAAGACAGCTCTTGGGCAGGAGATGCTTTTAATGGCAACGAATCTTTCCCAGAATCTGTTTGAGGGACTGATCAATGTGAATACATTGAAAACCTATCTGGCAGGCGACATTGTAGCTGATCTTAGAACAAAAGCAGCAAAGATCCTTCAGGATACAGGAAGGGCACTTTCTACAGCAGCACTTGACAGCTTAAGCTCCTGGCTTGATCTTTCTATTAAACAGAAAGACAAAGGACCTACCCATACATTCGTAACACAGGCAATTGCCGGTGCAGGCGCATCCAATGTAGGCGTAGCCGGAAGTGTAGCAATATCAGTGGTAAGTGGAAAGACAAAAGCTTATATCGGAGATTCTGCTCAGACAGTTGTGGTAGAAAAAGACATGATCATTCAGGCGGATGCTTCACAGAGCGAGGATACAACATCCAGTGCAGCAGTGGGAAGCGACGGCAAGGCAGATAAGAATCTGGCAGCCGGAAGTGCTGATACGACCAGTGGGTCTTCAGACATCACGCATCAGGGCAGTACAAACGGAAACCTGGTGATCGCACCGTCAACAAATGGAGCAGTTACTGCCAGCAAGAATGGCAATAAGGTAACTGTGACAGGAAGTCCGGATGAGGGATATACCCTTGGTTACGTGACTGCGGCAGTGACATCCACAGGAACCGAAATAACAGTATTAAAAAATGCAAATGGAACTTATGAATTTACGATACCGACAACTCTTGCAGCAGGAGAGACGATCACAATCTCTTCCGTATTTGTGGCAGATTTAAAAGATATCGTGATCCGTCCATTAAAGATAACAACAGGAACCGCAACAGCTGTAGACAATACTGTTGGATCGATCTTTGTTATCACAGATTCCACCCCGGCTGAATCATCCACTTTCTCAAAAGCGAAGATGAATGACCGTGTGGTTGTACGTGTGGTACCGAAGACAGGATATCGTCTCAAAGAAGGATCCCTTCAGTTTGTATACACGATCAATAATCAGGAATATGTAAAGAAGATCGTAGTTGTGGAAAATCCTAACACGAACGCATATGTATTCTATATGCCGGATGCGATCGTTTCTGTGGAAGCTATATTTGAAGTACTTCCGGCAGGAACACCAGCAGCCACTCAGACTCCGGTTACCAATGGAGGAATGAGCGTAGGCGTTGGTGCATCCTTCGCACTTGATGTTGTAGACATGGTGGTAGAGGCTGGTATCGGAAAGAGTCGTCCGGTAAGTGCAGGTTCTGCAAGCATAACGGCTGAGGGAAGACATTATCGGGAAACTGTATCCGTAGCAGGAACAGACCCTATCTCCGGTGAAAATGCAAGCGGCGTATCCGATGGCACAACGGGCAGCACTGGCGGTACAACAGGCGGCACAGGAACTACCAGTCAGACAACAGTAAAACCAAAAGACATTTCCGTAGATGCATCTGTAGCGATCGGATTAAGTGATATTGCTATAAAATCATACCTTTCCAATGGCGCATCTGTTACGACTACCGGAAAATCAGGAGACGGCGACTTTACTATGGAAGCAGTCTCAAAAGGATATACACTTACACAGGCAAGCGGATTTGCAGCAGGAAGTAAGGCGGCAGTCGGTGCAGCAGTGGCAGTCAATATCGCAGATTCTAAAGTAGAAGCAATCTTTGAAGGAAATGCAATCGTTAACGGCGATGCAGTGGTCCGCTCTTATACTTACAATGAAGATGACAGCAAAGCTCTGGCAACAGCAGTGGGAGCTGACATCGAGAGATATCTCAGTAAGTTTAAGACAACAACAGACACGGCAGAATCCAAAACAAACAAAGTCCTCAACGGAGATTACGCAGGACTGAATGATACGAACACAAACAATCAGACAGCATCAGGAATCAACAATCGTCTGAATGAAAACAGCAACAACAGTAATCAAAGCAATACAGATACGAGACAGCAGGCGAACAATAATCTGTCGATCTCCAGCAATGTACTGAATACACAGCATGTGGCTACAGAGAGTACCGAGCCAGGATCCGGAGCAGGAGATGCATCCTCTACGGCGAATAAACAGGTATCAACAAATACCACATCAGGTGCAAAGGGACAAAACACCAGTGCACCATCAAACAGCATTCAGGTGGCAGCAGCAGTTGGACTTAACATCACAAACCACATTGCAAAAACATTGATCAGCGGAAATCTTGT
Source organism: Clostridia bacterium (assembly GCA_009929525.1). GTDB lineage: Bacteria > Bacillota > Clostridia > Lachnospirales > Lachnospiraceae > Oliverpabstia. The sequence goes on from SAAH01000018.1 coordinate 3,347, forward strand.
AGCTCAAAAGTCACTCAGTCTTATCGCAGATAATGATGGCAACTTCAGAACGATGGGAAGCGGCGCTACGATGACACTTGGCCGTTCCACATTCTCCATCGCTATGGGCGTGGCAGTATCTGTTAACAACAACAAAGCACATGTGATCATCGCAGACGCAGATGCAGCGAAAGATGGTATTCAGATCCAGGGAAAAGATGGTGTCGTGATCGATGCGGAACTTACCCAGAATATGGATGGAGAATATCGTGGATATCTTGGAGCACAGGCACTGGCAGGATCCATATCCGGTCAGACCCAGGGTGCTATCGCAGGAGCTATAGCAGTTTTAGTATCCCATGCAGATACAAAAGTAAATGTAGGGAATTATGCTAAGATCACTGGCGGCGATATCCGGATCAGCGCATCTGATAAGAGTAAACTGGCGATCCGTGCAGGCGGGATCTCCATTGCGAAAAACGCAAAGGTTGGCGTTGGCGCATCTTTCGCATTTATATATGCTCAAAATGGTGTGACAGCGAAGATCGGTGACAATGTTTCCCTCACAGGAAATACCCTCACCATCACAGCCGAAAAACGTAAAGTTGACTTCTCAGATTATGAGAATCAGTTTGGACTTGATAACCTTTTGACAGATTCCACTGGTGCAACAGATGTGGATCCGTCAGAAAAAGGCATCATCGATATGAAGAAGAACCAGGGAACAGATGCAGGTTATACGATCAGCATCAACCTCAGTACAGATACAATCCTTGACAGTATTGATCTTCTGAACTTCCTTTCATCCACCAACTATTACGCCGAAGCAATTTCCGGTGCAGTATCGGGAGGAGCAGGATCCTTCTCAGGAGCAGGATCATTTGCTATGATATTCTTCTTTAACACGACGAGTGCCCTTATAGGAAAAAATGTAGTCATCAATCTTACAGGCGATATGGAAGTGAAGGCATTGGCCGACACAACAGCAAGAATCATTGCCGGTTCTTTATCCGCAAGCTCATCCAATATAGGCGCAGGGATCACTCTCGGATTCTTATTGAATGATGACCTTGTACTGGCACAGGTTGGTGAAGGAACGACAGTCAACGCAGACGGTTCCTATACACAAAAAGCAGAATCAACATCAGATATCCTTGTGGTCGCTGTGGCAGCAGCAGTTGCAGCAGGCGGCGGGCAAACATCCATTGGAGGTACGCTGGATGCTATCGTACTTCAAAATGAAGTGATCGCAAGAGTAGATGATAACGTAACGATAAATGCAAATGGTGATGTTTTGATCCATGCAGGTTTTGATTCTAATCTGATCCTGGTAGCAGCAAGCATATCAGGAACAACAGGTCAGACGGCAGTGGGCGGGACCATCAATGTGATCGTTACACAGGGCGCAGTAAGAGCTCTCCTTGGAAATGGCGTTCATATTACAGCAAAAAATGGTGACCTTACTCTCAGCGCAGCAACAAAAGAAAAGATGATCAGCGTCCTTGCAAGTGCATCCGCAAGCAGCGGAGGAAGCGTAGCAGGAGTGATCAGTGTATTCGTATCAGGCAGCACAACTCAGGCGAAGGCAGGAAAAGTGATCCTTACAGCAGGCAAAGATGTGAATATCTTAGCTGATGCCCAGACAAAGATGCTTATCATCAATGCATCACTTTCAGCCAGCGGACAAAATGCAGTTGGTATGACAGTCAGCGTTAACGTACTGAATCGTGTCATCGAAGCAATCCTTGGCGGCGGTTCTGTTGTAAAGGCAGACGGCAATGTACTGATCCAGGCACTGGCAAAAGAACAGATCCTTATGGTGATCTTCACCGCAGGAGCATCTGCACAGTTAGCAATCGCCGGAAATGTTCCGGTTGTAGTGAACCAAAGCAGTGTTCGTGCCGAGATCACAGATGGAAACAGCAACAATATCACAAAAGTTACCGCAGGAGATTCTATCGGCGTGATCGCTGATGCATCATCCGGCAATTATTTCATAGCAGGCGGATTGGCAGGCTCCGGAAGCACAGCAGTGGGAGCAACCATATCAACAGCAGTTGTGAATAATACAGTAAAATCTCTGGTAGGAAGTTTTGCACAGCTTGTATCACTGGCTGTTTCATCTTCCACAGGTATCCAGATACCAAACAGAGAAGAAAAAAGAAAAGGCGTTGTAGTTTATGCAAATGCACAGGAAGATATCATCATGGTATCTATCGGAGCAGCAGCCAGTGGGTCAACAGCAGTCAGTGGTGTGATCAATACACTGGTCGTGAAGAATGTGATCCAGGCTTCCGTAAGAGAACATGGCACCATCAGTGCAGGCACCAAGGATGACGGCACCAGTCTTGACGATGCCGACCCTGACCCGGCCAGTGTAAGCATACAGGCAAAGGACGACACCATGCTTATCAATCTTGCAGGCTCGCTTGCAGCAAGTGGAAGCGTTGGTGTGGGAGCAACTGTAGTTGTTCTGGTATTTAACAAAGAGGTAAAGGCAAGCGCGGATACAGACAGAATCTATGCAGCCGGTGATGTAAGTGTCACAAGCGATGCAAAAGATGATCTGTGGCTTCTCGCTATCACTTTCGCAGCAAGCGGAAGCGTAGGCGTTGCAGGCGGCGTGAACACTCTGGTATTCCAGAATGCAGTCAATGCTTATTTGGCAGGAATCGTAAAAGCAGGCGGTAAGGTCCATGTACACGCAGGTTCTGACAGCAGACTGATCAATGTGGCAGCAGCAGTAGGAGCAGGCGGAACAGCAGGAGTTACCGGCGTAGCAGTCGTTACTTACTTCTATAATGAGACAGTTGCATATGTGAAAGCAAATGCAGCCATCCAGGCAAAAGGTGATGTAACGATCGAAGCAATCTCAAGAGAGTTCGTAACATCCGATGCAGCAGGAGCCAGTGGCGCTGGAACTGCAGCAGTAGGCGGTACACTCGATGTGGTTGTAACGAAAGTTGTAACAAAAGCCTACACAGAAAATGGCGTTTCCATCGAAGGAAACAACATTTCCGTGAAAGCAGATGATAAGTACGAATTGATCGCAGTAGTTGGAACTGTAGCTGTCGGTGGAGTTGCAGGTGTGGGTGTCAGTGTATTGACGACCGTATCCTATAACACAGTAACGGCAGAGATAGGAACCAATAATGTGATCAGGGCAGCACATGATGTATCCGTAACAGCAGCTTCCAACCGTAAGGTGCAGGCATATGTTCTGACAGCCGGCGGCGGGCAGGTAGGCGTATCCGGTTCCGTAGCAGTTGTAGTAGCCGGAAGTCTCCTCTCAGAAGACGCACACAACGGAATCTACGCATCAAATGAAAAAGACGGCGAGACAATGTCAGCAATGGATCCTCAGACACAGGTAGATGGATCATTTGCAGCAGCACATCCGGCAGCTTCGGATAATAAGCCTAAGGAAAGCCTGACAGACCTTCTCGCAAGTGACGGCGAAAGTGCTGAAGATATGGCCAATAAAGGAAATGGCAACAAGGGATATGACGAGTATGGTCAGAATACTTCAGGAGACAAAACCGCCAACACAGATAACATGAATGATGGGACTTACGATGAAACAGCAGATGGAATCAGAAAAGATGGAGCAACAGGTGCCATCATAGGCGGAACCCAGCTGGAAGATACTACTACAGCAGTGATCCGTACCGGTTCCACAGTTACAGCAGGAAATGATATATCTGTTACATCAGATGATCAGCTGAATGCTTACATGGTAAGCGGAACATTGGCAGTCGGCGTGTATGCAGGAGTCGGTGTTGGTGTTACCGTAGCAGTCTTATATTCAAATGTTCAGGCAGTTGTTGAGAGCAATGTGACCCTGAAGGCAGGCAGAGATATCCTTATCCATGCAGCATCAGGATCCACTCCAGCCCAAAAGCCTGAGATGGAATTTACAGGAAAAGATGAACAAAGCAACAGCAATACGATCGATACAAGTGCGATTGATACACAGGTGAAAGATTCAGCATCTGATAACGAAGCAGCTACTTCAAGTACATCCACCATATTCCTGGTAGGCGTAGTTGGAAGCGGCGGTATCGCAGGTGTATCTGTAAGTGTGGCAACTCTGATCGTTATGACAAAGAGCTATGCACTTATGGCAGGAAATATCATCGGAGCACGCAATGTGACGATCGAAGCAAATATGAGCTATGGAACAGTTCTTACGATCACCCTGGCAGCAGCCGGCGGAGTAGTAGGAGCAAATGGAACTGCAGCGGTTACTTACTTTGAAGGAAGACAGGAAGCCGGCATCGCAGGAACAGCAAGACTTTCCAATATCACAGGAACCATCACGGTACGTGGAAATGGCACAACCAATGCAACAGCCATTTCAACAGCAGTTGCAGGAGGCGCAACAGCAGTAAATGTCCTCATCGCACTGGCGATCAACAGAAGCCGTTTTGATACTTATATTGGTCAGGGCGTTGTCATCACTGAGTCTGATCAGGCAGCGATCAACATGGATACAAAACTGAAAGCAGATGCAAGTGCAGGTATCGTAAGCGCTGCTATCGGTGGAACAGGTGTAGGAGTATCCGTAGCCATCGCTATCAATCGTCCGGAAGCTTATACGTATATCGGATTTTCACCGGCAGATCAAAGTGTGACAGGTTCCATGGGAAGCGGCGGACATATCACCGTGAATACAGTTTCCATTAAGAATCATGTGGACGGAACAACAAAAGTTGCAGGACTTGGAGTGGCAGGCGGCGGTGTAGCAGTCAATGGTGCGGTAGCATTAGCATTTAATCGGATCAAAGGCTATGCGGCGATCAATAAGATGAATGTGACAGCACTGGGAGATATACTGATCCAGGCAACGATGGATGGCGACACTTTATGTGTCAGTGCATCAGTCGTAGCAGGTAGTGTAGCAGTAGGTGCAACGGTTGCTTTGGCTCAGTTAAAGAGTGAAAACAAAGCATTCGCAGATACCACAGGATGTCAGATCAAAGCCAGAAACCTTACAGTACTTGCAGGAACAAAAGAGAATCCATATGACAGTGAGACACTGACAACAGTAATCACAGGAGCAGCTGGAGGAACAGCAGTAGCAGTAAACTTCGCAGTAGCACTCAACAGTGCCGCAAACCGCGCAGTAGTGACCGGAGAGTATGGAAATGGAACCGGAAATGGCCTTATCGTAGAGAATCTTCTTTCTATCCAGGCAAATGGACGCACCAAATCCTATGCGATCTCGGCAAATGCAGGCGGCGGTCTGATAGTAGCAAATGTGGCTATGGTATGGGCAACCATACAGAGTATCCAGGAAGCATTGCTTACCGGAACGGATGAGATCAATGTGGGTGGACTTCTCGTAACATCTGTACAGAATTCTTCTGATACAAAGGGAAATGCAGTTACGATCAATGTCCGCGGAGATGCGTCCAGGGATGACAGCTACGTAGAAAAAAATATAGTATTTGAGACCATGGCAGAAGCCTATATTTTCTCAGCTTCCGCAGGTCAGGTAACGATAACAGCCAACACGGCAGTAGCTACCGCAGATGCCACATCAAGAGCGAAAGTCAGTGCAGCAAGAATGACCGTGAGAACTTATGCAGGAACAATCTCAGGAACAGAACTTGAAAAACTGGCTATGGGATCAATGATCGTAAAGAACACTGCATCCTCCATCGCAAAGGCACATGTGGATAATCTTTCCTTGAGTTTTTATTCGATAGGATTGATGGTAGGATTTGCTTATGCAAAAGGAACTTTTGAAGCGATTCTTGGAAGTACAGGCGAGATCCATACAGAAGGAAACCTGACCGTAGACAATACCTATGATGCAACAGCCGAAACGATCCTTACCCCATCACTTAGTGGTATCAATGCAAGCTATGCATCAGTGGGAGTTAATCTAGCTCTTGCAGATGTATCCACAAAAGCAAACACCGGTATCGATGGAAATGGAAAAATCTATGCAAAAGCAGCAAATGTATCAGCTACAGGAACTGCATATGCTCATGCAAAAGTAGTGGAACCGGTATTGAGAATTGCTGGAGCAAGCGTGGCAGCGAATTCATCTACCGCACTTTTGAAAGCTATTCAAAAGACTTTTGTAACAGGAACAGATATCATAGCAGATTCTTTCACCATGACCTCATATTTTAACAAGGGAAGGACAGAAGGCGCCCTTGCAGAACTTGGAGGAAATGGCGGGAAAGTCACTTTGATCGGAGCAGAAGCAAACGTAGCAGTAGCTGAGATCACTGCAGAAAACAAAGCTTATACCGAAAATGCCGGATTTAACCTTACAGGTGACATGACGGTGAAGAATGAAAGTACATCCTATGCGAAAGCAGATCTTGTAAAATCCAATGCAGAAGTTGGTTTTGCAGGTGTCGGAGTCAACGTATTGACAGCAAACGCAAAGGGAACCTTTACTTCCATCGTAGATATCGGTAATAAGAGTATCAAAGCAGGCAAGATCACTATCACAACGACTTATCATGCAAAAGCTGAAGCAGCTACCATGCAGCCGGGATTCGGTATCACCGCACAGGCCGCAAACCTGACAGTGAACACAGCAAACGCATCGATGGCACCAAGTGCAGAAGCCGCCCTCAGGGGAAATGGTACTGTAACAGCCACCGGTGAAGTGAAGATCGGTGTATATGGAAACGGTCAGGCAATTGCAAAACTTAGCGATCCTGAGATCAGTATCAGCGGGATCAAGATAGGCGTAAACCAGGTGAAAGCTGTACTTGAAGCAGTTCAGAAGGCATATCTTGGATCAGTGATCCTGAATGCAGGAACAAATAAAGTAACCGTTGAATCTGAATTCAACAAAGCAGTAAATGGTGTAACACCGGACGGAGCAAAAGCAAGTGTAGGAGATCAGACACTTGTAAATGCAAGTTTCTATAGTGCCTATGTGAGTGTTGCTACAGCAAATGCCAATGTTACAGGAGAGGCATATGCTGATGGTACAGTGATCCAGGCAGGCGATATCAACATCACCAGTATTGGAACATCCATCGCAAGGGCAGAGAAAGGCAATCCGTTACTGAATATAGGTTTGGCAGGCATCGGAGTTCTTGTTATGAATGCAGATGCAGCAGGTACCTACAGAGCATACTGGAAGACAATACAAAACACGATATCACAGGCAGCTAATGTGACTATCAAGACAGCATATACCAGCAATGCTTATGCAGTGACCGTACAGCCTAAGGGAGGTCTTGGTGCATCACTTATTAATGTCGATACGAATACTGCCAGAGCTACTTCTTCCACAAAGGGTGAGGCAGCCATCACAGGCGGCGGAACCATTAAGGCAGCAAGTACAACAGTTGAAGTTGACGGAGAAGCGGAGGCGAGAGCCGAGATCGCTGATCCACAGATTTCAGTGACAGGTACATCAATTTCGGCTAATACAGTTTATGCAGAAGTAAAAGCAGAGCAAAAAGCATATGTAAAAGACGCAGTCCTGAAACTTACAGGAAACCTTAATGTCATATCCAGACTGAATGAAGGCAAAGGCTATACAGCAGTTGCATCTCCTGGAGATCAGACATTTGGTGAGGTAAGCTTGAAGAGTGCAGTAACAAATGTTGCAGAGGCTACCAACAAGGCATCAGGAATTGCTTATATAGAAAATGCCTCTGTCAGTGGAAGCAATGTGATCACAGTAAAGAGTGTGGGAACATCAAAAGCAATCGCAAGCAAAGGCGGCACAACAGCTTCCTTCGGTATCAAAGGTATCGGTATCCTTGTTATGAGAGCATATGCTCAGGGTATCTTCAAGGCATACATGATCGAAAATACAGCAGGAAAATCAATCGAAGCAAATAAGATCGATGTGCTTGTCAACTATGTAAGCGATGCATTTGCAATTTCCTCACAGCCAACCAGCAGTGTTAAGATATCACTGGTAAGCGGCAATGCAAACGTAGCGTTCGCTGAGGCTAAGACTGAAGCAGAAGCCTACATTACAGCAAATCAGCTTGTAAAAGCACAAAATAATATTACTGTGAAGGTAGAAGGAAGCAATACAGCCAAAGCTGAGATTCAGGCAGTCAATGTATCAATCTCCGGACTCAATCTGGCGATCAATCTGGTAACAGCTCTTGTATCTTCAACGCAGAGAGCATTTATCAGTGGCAGCGGTCGAAATGATGCAGGTGTGATATCTGTGAATGGAAGTGTTTATGTACAGTCACTTCTTAACAAAGCATCAGCGACTGCAAAGGGCGGATCCAATGGTGGTACCGTTGAAATCTCTATCGTTGGCGGATCTGTATCCAGCGTAACAGCAAAGGCATACGTTTCAAGTAAAGCGTATATCCAGGATGCAGTAGTAAAAGCTGCGAATAAGGTTGAAGTAAAAGCGACAGCAGTTTCGACAGTGAATGCTGCAGTAGAATCACCTGACTTTAGTCTCGGACTTGTGACTGCGCAGATCGTAGAAGTACATTCTGACTCTTATGACACAGTCCTTGCCTATATCGGATATGCAGGAGCAGGCAGTTTTGTGGAAGCAAAACAGGTGGATGTACTTGCAGTAAGCACCAGCACAGTGAATGCAACAGGCAGTGCACCGGCAGTAAGTATTGCACTTGCAGATGGAAGCAGCGTTCAGGCGATCGCTGAAGCAGCAAAGGCTGGAACAAAAGTAACAAAAGCATATATTGATGCCGGATGTATCGTTCGTGCACTGGGTCTTGAGTCTGATGCATATCATAACCTGAATGTAAAAGCAGAATCCAGTCTCACAGTAACGGCAAGTGCAAATAAGAGCACAAGTATAGGTGCGATTTCTCTTGGTGAATATGATATCGAAACGAAGATAGGAACCACAGAGACAGCAGCTTATATCAACGGCGAAGCATTTGCAATAGACGATATCAATATCAGTGCAAAAGATTATATCAAAGCAACATCATCAGCAGAGGTGGTTAACGGCGGCTTGATCGCAACGGGAACTTCCAAAGCCGGCAATACAGTAACAAAACAGAATGCATGGGTTGGAATCGGAAATAATGCCTACGTTTATGCTTACGGGATCATTACTGCCGAAGCAAAAACGGAGTCCAGCTTAAGTTCCACGATAGGTGCAGGAGACTATGGTCTTGGCATCAAGTCAAAAATATATGCATTCAACACTCTGAAACGTGTCACAGAGGCAAGGATAGGAGATCACGCACAGATTACTTCCGTATATGGAAATATCATCATCCGTGCACTTGCAGCAAAAGCAGCGATCAGTACTATAGCCAGAGGCTATGCCGGATCTGCATATACAGCAGGCGGACCAAAAGCAGTAATTGACTACACCTCCAATGTAAAGACACAGGTTGGAAATGGCACCACAATAAAGGCTGTCTACGGACAGATCGAGATCCTTGCAGAGGCAAACAGCGATCTATACGCATACGCTTATAGAAAAGCAGCAGCCATAGCAGGAAGCAACACCAGTGATGCAACGATCACCAGCAGGGAGACGGTACAGGTACTTATCAATGAGAATGGTTCAGCCAAGACTACGATCCTCGGTGAGGATACAAGGATTGGTGCGTATATCGTATCTCAGAAGCTTCATGCTTATTCCGTATCCTATACAGCAGCAGCGGGTTCCAACACAAGGGCAAATGCAACGATCACAGAGTACAACACCCTTGATGTGAAGATCGGCAATGCATATGTTGGCGGAATCGAAACTCTGAATATTGAAGCGATCGTTGAGAACTTCAGTTTGAAGAGCCAGTCTTACTCAGAAATCGTGGGTGTGACAGGAAAAGTTTACTCTTACTCTACTATCAATGGCTATAATCATACAAACATCGTGATCGGTTCAAATGCGGAACTGGCAGGAAAGGTTATCTCCATCATCGCCAGTGCACCGGCCATCGTAGAAGGAACGGTTAACCGCAACTCTACTGCGATAGCAAATACGATCGTAGAAAAAGTATGGACGAAGGTAAAGACAGTCATAGAAAAGATCGTGGATAAAGTAAGCAAGATTCCATTCATCGGATGGCTGATAAAGAAAATCGTAAAGAAAATTGTACAATGGATTGATGTACTGGTAGAAAAAGTATTGTATTCAGATGCTGAGGCATATAAGCATGGAACATTTACCAACGGCGGCGACATCGCATTCAATGGCAGTGCCCACATTGGCGGAGGTTCAGCAGGAACATTTATCGACATTCTGGATGCAGACGGTTCCATTTACTTTGCGGGACTGGATTCTTCTATCAACAAAGGCAATCTGATAGCAGTGAACCATGTGAAAAAGACAATTACCATCAATCAGCTTTTCAATAATGATGTAGGAACCTTCAACATGAGTGCTGATCTGGGTAATATCAGCGGAAGAGGAACTATCTATGGTAATTCCTATCTGCCAAATGTAAACGTGGTCAATCATTCAGACTATGCATTGATCCTCAAAGATATTCAACTGATCAATGCCGGAATACAGGCACCAAATATCAATACAAATGCAGCTGGAAACGATACGTTTGGTATGAGCTTTGGAGAAGAGATCCCGAGACTTACGATCACCTCTTTGAATGGAACCGATGTGACATTTGGAATCGGCAAAAACAGAGAGACAGATCTTGGTGAAGGAATCCTTACGATATACCTGAATGGCGGAAGCCTTTACACAGAAAAAGCAGCTACAAGAAGCAATGACGGCGATGCCTTTGTTGCAGCCAATAAACTGTATGTGTATGGAGCATCCCAGATAGGAAAAGATATCAACAATCCGTTCAGGGCATATATCTTCGAGTTAAGTTCATTCCAGGCAATAAGCGGAGTTTCACTGGAGATACCGGAACGGAAAAATATCGTGGTCATGAATGCAGATGGAAGCATCTATGCAGAACTGACACTGGTAAAAGTCTGGATGACGGATGCTCAGATGAAAGCAAATGAAGGAAAACTTCAGGCATCTTTGAACCTGGATCAGATCATAGCAGGAAAAGACATTCGCCTGAATATGATGGTTCCACAAAGCTTTAGTGCAGGAAGAAGTACTGGAGAATCTTATGAGATCACAGTTCCAAGAAGTCATATGCAGTTTGTGAGTGCAGTAGTATCCGAAGAACTGACCAAAGTAGCGATCACGCAAAATGGTGTGGAGACACAGTACTGGCTGAACGCAGAAGGAATGATCTATCATAAGACCGAAGACTTTACCTTCAATGCCAGGGATTACATTGTAAATGAAGAAGGCAGCATGGTAACCTATTTACTTCCAAATGGTGCAACAGTCATCGTTGACAAAGCAACTGGAAAACTTCTTAAAGTCGTACAGTTACATTACAACGACGAAGATATCGACTACGGTGGAATCTATGATTTTACCAATATGGAAGTAGTAGATAACAACGGAAAGATTACGATCACGATCACCGGAAGCGGAGCAGAATATGATCAGAAGATCACTTTTGATGAAAATGGAGTAGCTTACATGGCAGTTGGTGTCAATGGAGTTACCACATACATCGAATCAGGAAGTGACCTTGGATGGATGCTTCCGAATGGTATCAAGATATTCTACAAACAGGCATTCGTGGATCAAATCACAAATGAAGTGGTAGAAGGTAAGGTTATCAAGATCGATGGTACAGACCGCTGGTTGCTGCTTGACGAAACCCTCAATGAGGATCCTGATTATCTGTATCATGTGGTGAAAGTCCAGTTAGATGAGAAAGGTGTATATATCTTCGTTGAAGGATACGTTTACACCAAGACAGCGATTGAAAAGAAACTCATCACAGATAATCAGACATTAGAAGAAGCTAAAAAAGCAGCTGAAAAAGTTTTAGGTAGTATCACGAATGCAGCAGTTAAGGCAGAGTTTGATGGTGTTACATTTACACCGGATCCAAGTGCAACAGATGAAGTAAATGCACAGAAGAAGAACGAAGCATTGGCACAGGCGATCAGGGATTACATTATCGAAAAACTTACAGCAGCAGTAACAGGAAATATCAAGATTGATGTATCAGTCACTCTTAAGGCTACAGAGGCGAAGGATGTTAATACGCTGGGTCTTAGACCTCATCTGGATCATACAGACTTCACAACGGCATGGGAGTATGTTGTAAAAATGTTTACTGGAGATGTATATGACGAAGAAGAGGATGTATCACTTAGCGATAAGGGAAGTATCGTCCATCGGGTCAATGCAGTACAGCAGACAGGCGGAACACCGGAAAATCCAGGTACAGAATATGTACGAGGCAATGCACCGGCCAATACCGTTACAGCAAATGCTACTCAGACAAAGAGTGAAACAGGAGTAAAAGAAGCAGAGCAATACGAGTCTTATTCCTACAGTGATACGGTTTACCTTAAGAAGTCAGGAGACTCCTGGGTGATCTCTGTTACCAATGGAAACCGCAGATTTGAGTTTGCATTGGAAAAAGTTGCTATGGACAGCGAATACCTTCATCTTGCTGCTTTAAGTGCAACAGAGAATAAAGGGAAGAAAGCAGTCGCTTACGCAAAAGTAAAAGACTTGATTTTCCACATACTCAGTGAGGAACGTTTGATAGCCCTGATAGAATCAGCCAGCGGAGAGATTGCTGATGGAAACTATAATGGCGGATATATCAAAGGAACGGGAGACAAATATACAGTATTTATTAAGTATAGTGACTTCCTTGCGGATAAGGCAGTAACAAAGGGTATCATGCTGATCAACGATAAGGTATTGGCAGTATTTCCTGATGGAACGACCAGTTTTGTAGCTACAGAGATAAAATCAGGAGTAGTAGATAGCGATAAGATGTCTGAAGAGACAGTATCGGTAGCTCCAGGTATGGTACAAAAGGAAGACAGCTTTGGACAGAAAGTATATTCTGATATGCAGATGACAATCATGCGGAATGGCACGATGCGGGAAATCAATGAAACATTGACAAATCTGCTAAAAGAGTTTAGCGAACTAGCTACATTGAATGCCGATGAAAACATTGTCACCATAGGCGTCCGAAAGTATTATTCTTTCTCATCAGCCAAAAAAGATTTACTTGCAAAGCTGGAGGAATATCTTCTTGCAAAGGATATGGGTTATACAGTAGGCGCAAGATCTACAGAATCACGTAGGGTTGATTCTGGTGACGGCAGCTATGAGGTCGTTTACAAATACATCTATGATGAAGAGAGCACACCGATCTATGTGATCCAAAATTCATTAGTAGACAATAATGGAAATCAGGTATATGAAGTATATGTTAATGGTACTTTATATAATGGCGGTATTTCTCTTTATTCGGATTTCTACGCAGAGTATAATGTTGTCAACGGAAGGCTAGCTCTTACAGATCAACAGATGGCAAGGCTTGAGTACAGTGCTTACAGACCAAACTCCTATGAACGATTCTGGGATATTTCGTTTGTACCAGCTACAAGCTATCTGGACGGCGCGGTTGTACTGACACCGATCGTGGATGCGGAAAACAAATCTACGGGATGTGCAGAAGTTACATTTAAGGGTGCTGCAGATGCATTTGCAATGGCATATGACAAGAATGGATATGCGATCATCGATCGTTTTACCAGAGTAGTCGATACCAATACAGAAGGCAGCAAGACCCCATGGAACTGGGCTAGAGGAACTATATTGTATCTGGATAAGGAAGGCAGCATCGTAGCTTACCTGACACCAGATGGAATATTTAGAGCTTATAACCGAAATGCAGATGGAACCTACTCGGATGAGAGTTATACTCAGTACGAGAGCAGCAGCACTGGATTTGCAGTTACCGTATCTAAGGGAACACCAACCTATTTCATGGAGCTGGCAGAGGACGTATGGGTCAGCATCTATGGTCTGCATGATGCAGGTGGCCAGTATGATTATGACAATGCTCATTATTATGGCTATGATGCAGAAGGCATATTAAGAGAATTGAAAACAGGATGGGCATCCTTTGAATATGTAACCGATGAAAGTGGAGATGAAAAACTGGCATTTGTACAGGACGAAGAGACGAAGGGAACAGAAACCGGAAAATACTACGCAAAGACAATCTTTAACTCAGCTTCCGGCTATGAAAAGAAACTTCTCTCCATACTGAACAATGACAAAGCAGGAAATGCAGTTTATATCATGAGCGATAAGACTACGATCGACTCTGAGATGAATATCTCGACACTGGCGATCACAACACTTAGAAATTATCTTGAGATGGTTGGCGATTCAGAAATCAACATCAACGAGATCAAGGGCGAAGAAGTTACGATCAAGCTTAACAATCCTACTGTTGGAATCATCACAGTAAATGGTTCTGAAGGCGTAGATGTTAAGACTGATATCTTCGTAGTATTGAGTGAAGGTGACGCATCCTTTGGAACGGAAGATAAACACCTTGTGGTGAATCCATCCACCGAAGGAGGAACGGTTCAGGTAATGTTCCGTAAAGAGATGTATACAGACGAAGAGGGCAGAACCTTATATCGCGGTGACTACAACGGTTTCGCTTACATCGATGTAAATGGAAATGTTCGTTTCAAAGATTCTGTTATTAATGAGAATGCCCATGTGGAATTCGATGTATATAACGGAAACGCAGCATTTTCAAATATCACACTCAAGGATCAGGCACAGTTTATACTCGATGTGATCAATGGAACAGTCGCAGGACATACGATAACAGCAGAGAATCTGAAACTGATGGGAAGTGCCAAGCTGACCATTACCTCAGATTTTGCAGATGCTGAACTGACAGCAACGACGATCCTTGATGATGCGGATCTTAGTATTACACTTAAAAAGGGCAATGTAACACTTACAAATGTTGCAGTGACCGGAGATGATGCGGATGAGAAAGACGAAGATAAGGCTACAGTTATCATCCATACTGATGAGGGTAATATGATCCACACGGATACGATGCCGATCAGTGGAGAAGCACAGGTTTCTATGTCGACAAAACAGGGCAGCATGGAACTTGGAACAATAGTTCTTAGTGATGGCGCAGCTTATGAAGCCGATGTGACCGATGGCTCCGTTACACTGGTAAGAGCAGAGATTCCGGAAGGAACAAGATTCCAGCTGAACACCCACGATACAAATGCAGCAGAAGGAATGGACGGAAACCTTGTACTGAAAGATGCGATCCTTGCAAATGGTGCGATCATCCTTGATCTGTCAGGAAGCTTCCTGGCCGAAAAAGATGGTGTGAAGCTCTTACTTGGAGATGCAGTTTATGGACAGGGAAGCCGATTCAACTTTGGCGGCGATGTGGGATCAAAAGCAATACCGCTCACAGTAGATGTTGTAGTATCACAGGTACCATTCAGGATAGAAAGTGTTGATAACATCTATATCAAGGGAGCCGAGATCTATGATCTGGATGAAGATTTTGATACTCCTCCGCATGAAGCGGATGGTGAACAGTCAGTAACCATCGAAGTTCCAACCAGGGAGATCATATCCTCCATAGATGAAGCACTCAAGGCATACGAAGCAGTCCTTGCGGCAGAGGATGCCACAGCAGATGAAAAAGCAGAAGCACAAAGAAAGTATGAAGAAATGCTTTCCAAGCTCGCTATACTATTTGCCGGACAGCTTACTGTAAAAGATGTGAGAAATATTCTCGTCGATGCAGACGTATCCCAGGAAGATCTGGATCGTTATGACAGCTTTGTTGCTGAACTTTACAAAAAAGAAGTTGCAGATCTGATCTTTGCAGAACTTACCCCGGATACAACGGGTGAGGAAACAGAGGAAGAAAAACAGCAGATCGCCGAAGATGCAGCAAAGAAAAAGATAGAAGAACTGGAGACAGATCTTCAGAATGTACTGGACGAGATCCAGAAACTGGAAGAGGCACTTGATGTCCTGGATAAGGAAATCAATGATCTTACTGGAGAACAGACGGATAAACAAGAGGAACTGAAGGCTATTATGGAAGAGCTTACTGCACTGGATGCACAGATGAAAGACATCAAAGACCAGATCGATAAGCTTAGAGCTGAATTGCTTTTAGGAACTCTTACACCAGAAGAAGAAACCGAGATACTGGAAGAGATTGAAGAACTGACAAAGCAGGAGACAGCATTCAAGGATCAGTTAGATGAAAAGAATCAGACAAAATCTGATCTTGAAACCAGACTTGATGAATTGAAAGGTGAACTGGAAGCGAAGAGTCAGGAAAAGATGTCAAACGAAGGTGACAAGGGAGTACTTGAGGGAACAGCGAAAACACTTGAAGATGAAAAAGAACGGATGAAAGCATTGCTCACGATCCTTGAAAGTGAGGATGTACAGGAAGTTCTGACACTGACAGAAAAGCTGAACCTGCCGGATATCCAGTTAGATGAGACAAGGATGGAGAAGCTGATAAGTGAGGTTCTTTCTAAAGACGGCAGATATGCACTGATCGATGAAAGGATTACCGAATACTTTGACACAGATCCAAACAACTCACTGGCGAAGATCCAGGAGATCATGGACATCTACAACTCACTCCTTAGTGATGAGAAGTATCAGGAACTTTTGGAGAAACTTCAGGAGGAAGCTGATAAGAACACACCGGCATATACACCTGACATACCGGCCGAGCTGCAGGTTGAACTTGGAATCTCCCACGGAGAGACCAATATCAGCAACTACGGAACCATAACCGTGACACAGCAGACTGGCGATATCACAGTAGGAATTATCGAGACGAACAGAAGTGATATCACTCCGGCAGATGGTGCATATGGCACAGTAGCTATGGGTGATGTGATACTGAAAGCACTGCAGGGAAGCATCATAGGTGCAGCTCTTGCAGAGGGTCAGGCAAATATCACAGCAGCAAACATCGATCTTTGGGCAATGAAAGACATAAAGAACCTGCGGATCAATGAAGTGGCCAGAGAATACGAGATCACGAATGAGCTGAAGCAGCCGGGCAGTACAGCAGATAAGCTGGAAAAACCAGTTGTCACAGCACAGGTAGTGAAAAAAGAAATCGATGTTACCGATGAAAATGGTGTGACGCATAAAGAAGAAATCTATGTGGTGGAATACTCCATCGCCGCTTATGTGGACTACACGGGCAGATATGTATTTGATGAAAATGCAGCGACCCATGTAAATGCAGCAGTGGATCAGGGAAGTATCGAACTTACAGAGATCATAGGTGATCTGGGAGTGGGCATGATCAGTGCCCCAATAGGAAATGCAGCACTTTCGGCAGCTGGAAGTATCTTAGATACCAGAACAGATGCCCAGAAAGCAGCAGATGACCAGAACATCACAGCAGGCGGCAATGCTAACCTGAATGCTCAAACCGGAACTATCGGTACAGCTCCAGATGGAACGATCCCAGGGGAACCGCTTCATGTACAGATCGGCGGAACTTTAACCGCAGACGCACAGGGAGATATCGTTCTCAAGGGAGCAGGAAATCTTACGATGATCGCTGATACGCAGGATGGCAAGATCTACGCATCTGCAGAAGATGATCTAAGGATCAGCAATACTTTACAGGCAGCAGGCGGCACCGGTGATATGACGCTGGTAAGACCTGTGGCAGGAGGAAATCTTACGATCAACACTGTGGGAAATCTCGATGCAGATATTGTAAGTGCAGGGGAAAATGTAGTACTGATATCAGGCAAAAAAACTACAGTAAACTCAGTTCTTGCAGGTAAAGATGTGAACATCGCAGCAGGTACATCGATCGAAGCGGGTGTTATAGATGCAGAGGGAAATGCCTACCTTAGTGCAAATGGAGAACTGAGAGCAGATACAGTGGAAGCCAAGCTTGAAGCAGTATTATCAGCAGGCGGCAAGGTGGAAGCAAATATCGTACTGGCAGGAAACAACGCAGTACTCGGATCTCAGGATAGTGTGAAGGTAAATACGGTAACGGCGGGTAAGAATGCTGTCCTTACCGCAGGTACAACGATCACTGCAGGTACGGTTACAGCCGGAACCAATGCATCACTGACAGCCAATGGCGGTGACATCATTGCCGATGATACGATCAGTAATCCACTGGTAAAAGCGGAGAATATCCAGCTTTACGCAGCAGGAAACATTGGATCCGCATTGAATCCATACCGGATCAATCTGGCAGACAAAGGAAAACTGACAGTAAAAGCAAATGCGGCAGTGATCAAAGAACTTGATGGCGATATTACTCTTGTATCAGCAGTGACAACAGACGATCTTACTTTGATCGTTCCGGGAAGCATCTATGATGGCAACGGCAATCTCATGGATGTACTGAAGGATGCAGAAGATGCTGACAACAAAGCACAGGATGCAGTTGATAAAGCTGAGACCGATGTAAATATCTACAATGATCTGGTACTGAAACCTCTGGAAAAGATTCTTGAAGAAGCTAAGAAGGTCAAAGACGAGGCCGAGCAGAATCAGCAGACAGCTGAAGATGCTTATGATAAAGCAGCAGATGACCTTGCAAAACTTCAAAAAGAGGCCGAAGACCAGAAAAAGATCCTGGATGCAGCGATCGAACTCATGAAGAAGGAAGCACAGGACATAGTGGATGATTCTGTTACGAATCTGATCACGATCAACAAAGCGATCGAAGATAAGGAAGCAGAACTTGGAAACCTTGATCCGATGTCACCGGAGTATGAGACCGAGAAGCAGCGTCTGGAAACGGAACTTGCACAGCTTAAGGACCAGCAGCAGGCAGAACTGGACAAAAAGGCACAGGCGGAAGAAGCACTTTCAAAACTGGCAGCAGATTCCCAAAAAGCAGAGAATATCCGTGAAGAATTGGATAACATCAAGAAGGCGATCGCCGATAAGGAAGCTGAACTTACCAGAAAAGAACAGGAGCTTGATAAGCTTGAGCAGGAAAAACAGGAACTGGAAGAAAAGCTGGCAGATGATCCGGATAATCAGGATCTTAAGGATGCCTTGAAGCAAAATGAGCAGGACAGGGACGATAAGCAGTCAGATATCGATGCGATCAAGAATGAACTTGATAAGCTGGCAATCAGGAACTTGAATCTGAGGCCGGCAGGAGATCTGATCGAAAGCGGAGATATCGAGCTTACAAAAGACGCTGTCACAAAGGCAGAGGAAACCTTGAAGCTTGCGAAAGATGAACTGGATAAGGCTAATGAAGAACTTCAAAATGCACAGGATGCACTGGATAAAGCACAGGCTGATTTCGACAAAGCACAAGCAGAATTCAATAGACTGAATCAGATTCTTACAGAGGCGAAAACGAAGAAAGAACAAACCGGAAGAGAATATGAGGCAGCGAAAGATGCAGCAGCACAGACCGGTTCCTCCACTGTAGGATCAGGCGGAAACCTGAATATCGAGACAGGAGGTTCAGTCGGCGAAGACGGTCATGGTTTATCTGCAGATGTGGATGGAAAGGTTACGATCCATGCTGGAGGAGATGTCAACCTCACCAGTAAGAAGAATCTGAATCTGAACCAGATCATCAGCAACAATGGCACAGGAAAAGTATCCATCACTACAGAGGGAACCATCACAGATGACCCGAAGGGTGCAGATACAGAAACTGGAATCCCAGGATCAGAAAATCAAGGATCAGGGCTTCCTGGTACAGGAGCTGGCAGCAATGCAGCTATCTTAGCCGGAACAGTCCATCTGAATTCGACAGGATCTGATGTGGGAGAAAAGAAGAATCCGCTGACACTTTATGTAGATGAAGTGAAAGCATCCGGTACAAATGTATATCTGGAGAATGGAAAGAATCTGAACATCGATAGCATCCATGCGAAGGAGGAAGCAGGCATCAAGGTTGATGGAGATGTATTGCCGAAGAATCCGGACAGCATCATCACAGCAGACCGTCTGGAAGCAGAAGTCACAGGAAATCTTGGAAATAAAAACAACAGACTTCCGATCAACGCAGATAAGGTATCTGTAACTGCTGAGAACATCTATCTGGACAATATCTCAGAAAATCTGGAGATTGAAAAGATGGAAGGCACTCACATTGATATCAACACATCAGGCCATGTAAATGGAAGTGGTGTAAATGCTGAGGATCTGATCATCAATGCCAACGGGCATATCGGAAGCAGCGAAAAGCCATTAGGCATCTATGTGACAGGCAAGATTGATCTTGGCTCCAAGTATGGAGATGTATTCTACCTGAACAGCTATAAGAAGGAGAATCCAAAACCGAAGCCAGATCCAGACAAACCGGATCCAGATAAACCAGATCCATCACAGCCGGATAAGAAACCAGAAGGTCAGCAAAAACCAGTAAAGGGTCAGATGGTACTTTCTATCGGTGCAGCCAACACCAGCGATCAGACACCATTTGCATCCGATATCGTACTTATGATACTGGCACTCGGCATGATGATGATCTTGTGGAAGAAAAGAAATTATGATGGTACAAAGAAATAACTTGACCTGAGGAACAGACACAAAGTAGTATGAAATAAGAGATGCGCAAGCATCAGCGGGCATATCTCTGCGGGGATATGCCCGTATACGATACAGGGATCGCACCCGCAGTCCTAATGCATGAAAAATATGAATATAAGGGAATGAAGCCTATGAAAAAAAGAGATTTGGTAACAGATGAGAAACTGTTGGATACATCAGAAAAAACAGACCAGCCAGTAAGGTGGTATCGAAAGCTTTGGGTAAGAGTAGTGGCAGGAAGCCTTGCACTTATTTTACTGGTTTCGGGAGTCATATATTATCTTTTGCCGGATCCTTCATATGCTGTCATGAGGCAGGACGACGAGACGAAGGATATGTTAAGGGAACAGACCGAAGCGATCATGAGTCTGGGGATCAATCCGTTGGATCTGATCAAACAGGTAAAAGAAGCTCAGAATCTGCAAAGCAATCTAACCCAGGCATACGACACAGCAGTGACAAGTATCCAGAACCAGCAGTATGATAAGGCGATCGAGTCGGTAAACTATCTGATGGAGAATCTGAATGATACAGAGGATGAGGAAACAAAGGATCAGTTGGAGATGACCCTTGCAGAGCTGTATTTTGCAGCAGGTGATTATGAGCAGGCAGACACCATCAGCACTCGGATCATCGACAAGGCGGAAGATACTAATGGATACTATTCCTTCATCCGAGGCATCGCCCGGATACAAAAGGAAGACTACGAAGCCGGAATCTTGGATCTGAAAAATGCTGTTGAGGCAGGGTATGAAGAAAAAGCACTCTGCGACACACAGATAGCCTTGGCTTCTTATTATGTGGGAAACTACGAGGAAGTCATAAGCTATGGAAACAGTGCACTGGAAGCAGGGATCGATGTGGAAAATGAGATGGTCCTTCAGTATCTCCTGTCATTCTCTTATATGCAAAACGGCGACTTCGCCAAAACAGTCGAATATCTGGATGCACTCATAGCCAAGAAGGAGGACAGCGAATATTATTACTACAGGGGCGTGGCAAAGCTGGCACTTCAGGAATATGAGGAAGCCTACCAGGACTTTGACAAAGCAGTGGAACTGGGCAATGACACCACGATGTGCCATTATAACAGAGGAATCTGTGCGATTGCACTGGGAGACGGTGAAACAGGAAAAGAGGAGCTGCAGCTGGTCATCGACAGAGGAGATGAGCCAGATCTTACAGAATCAGCGAAGGAACTTCTGGAAAGTATCCAGCAGGCCTGAGCGATAAGTCTTATATCAATGAATCGGAAGAAGCTGTCCTTTATGGATGGCTTCTTTATGTATTACGGGAAAAGTGCTTCCCATGATACAAAAGGTGAAAGTTTAGTTTATTGACTGAATAGGTATAAAAGTATATATTTTGTAGAAGTATGAGTGAACAGGGGGAAAATCATTATGGAAATAAATAAAACTGGCGGTTCTGAATCTTAGTAAAGGATTCAGGACCGTTTTGTGGTTATAGATTTGAACTGAATAAACAAAAATGCAGGAACTATAGATTATACTAATTATAGTTGATATCATCCCAGTGGTGAGAGAAAGGAAAGATACAGTATGAAAAAGAATATTTTGAAAGTATTGGCTGTAACAGTAGCTTTGGGGGGATTTACATTTTACTTTGAGGATAATTCTGATATTTTGACAGTCAGTCTGAACTTTGGATTTTTATTTGTCATGGCACTCATGGTTCTTTTTGCAGTGGCGAAGGGTGTGAACCGGCTGGACCATTTTTCTCAAAGCTTATCGGTCATGTCCTTTCAGTTTCAAAAGGATACAGAAGGAAAAAAAGAATCGGAGCGCCGGGTGCTTGCACTGAAAGCGATAAAAAATGCGTCAGCAGGTGATCCTTATCTTCAATCAGCTTCTCTTAGTCTGGAAAAAGCTTTTGTTAAGGCAGTAAAAGAAAAACGAACAGTGGATATCCGTCACTACATTTCAAAAGAACAGCTGTTGGTCACTGCAAATAATGGCTACTGCGAGCTTCTGCCGGGTATTCTTACTGCTATGGGTATTTTGGGAACATTTCTTGGTCTGATCTTGGGACTTCAGTCTTTTGGCGTATCGGATGCAGAGCAGATGACTGGAACGATAAGCATATTGGTAAGCGGCATCAAGGTGGCATTTTTTACATCAATTTATGGTGTGTTGTACTCTGTACTGTTTAATCTGATCCACAACAGCAGCATGAACAGATTCGAAGACTCCTATGAAAATATGGTAGAGAGATTCCAGGAGAAGGTCATGGCAGATCCTCAGAAAGTATTTATGAAGGAAATGATGGATCAGGGATCCGCTTATGTGGATAAGATCGATACGCTGGGTGAACATCTGGCCAAGAATCTGGAATCTGTGCTACTTCCATCTTTTGAAAATGTAAATGAATCCATCCGAACCCTGCTCGGAAGGATCACAAGCCAGCAAAATGATGCACTGGAAAATCTGGTGAACCAGTTTGTCACAGCACTGCATTCGGAACTTGGAACAAACTTTGAAGATCTGGGACAGATCGTGGGGCAGCTGGCCGTCTCCCAGAAAGCTACCGTTGCAGGAACAGAAGAACTGCTGAAAAAGCTGGAAGAGACCGAAAATGCCACGCTTTCTATGCAGGAAGGCAGCCAGAGACTGATGTATATCTTCGAAAGTTATATCGGAAGAATTACCCTGTCTCAGGACAAGCTTCAGGAACTAGTGGAACAGATGGGAAGCTACATCCAGACCATGAGCGAAAATCAGGATAAGGAAAATGACAAACAGAGTGCCTATGAAAAACAGTTGGAACAGCTTGGCACTATCTTATATGAAAATAAATGTATGCAGATACAACTCATGGATTTGATAAAGAACAGCTTTGAATCGATGAAAGAGTCTACAGAAGAATTAAAAAATGTTATCACAGAAAGTAAAAAAGAATATTCGGAAGAACAAATTTCCAAGAGCGATATGAGAGAATTAATTGAGAAGATAGATGTCCTTGCAAGGACTCTTGCGGAAAAGAAAGAAACATCGGCACCTATTGATAGCAGAAACTTTGCGGGTGGATCAGATCGCGTGGATCATGAACTTCAGTATCAGCAGATCGCACTGCTGAATCAGCTGGTGCAGTTGAATCAGGAACAGATCCGGATGAGTCAGAGCAAAGGGAAACGCTTCTGGAACAGAATATTCACAAAGAAGGTGACAGAGTGAGAAAAAAGCATAACTACTGGCAGTCCTACTCGGATCTTATGGCGGCGCTTGTATTAGTTCTCTTCCTGATCGTAGCAGTATCCATGAAATCATTGACAGGATACGAGGACGAGATGAACAAACAAAAAGAAGCTCTCAAAAAACAGGAAGAGATCATGATCGCCAAGGAAGCCGAATACCAGCAGATTTCATCAAAGGTAAGTGATCTGGAATCAGAGCTCGATGAAAAGAGAGCCGAGATCGAGCGGATCATCGGGGTGAAAGCCGATATTATCAAGGCATTGGAAGAAAAATTCAAAGCAAATGCCAGTTCTTTGACCATCGATGCAGAGACAGGGGCGATCATCTTTGACTCAGACATTTTCTTTCAAAAGGACAGATCAGTTCTGAAAAATGAAGGCGAACAATCTCTGGACTCCTTCCTACCGATTTATCTTAGAGTGCTTTTGAGCGATGAATATGCGGATTCGGTGGCGGAGATCATCATCGAAGGACACTGCGATACCGATGGCGGGTTCCAGTATAACCTGGATCTTAGCCAGGATCGAGCTCTTTCGGTGGCTTACTACAGCCTGGACTGTTCAGAATCGATACTAAATGCCGATCAGCAGGAAATGTTCAGAAAAAAACTGACAGCAAATGGGAAGTCTTATTCCAACCCGATCTATGACAGCAATGGAAATATCAGCAAAGCAAAATCAAGGCGAGTTGAGTTCAAGTTCCGGCTGAAGGATGAAGAGATGATCGAAGAACTGAGAAGTCTGCTCAAGTAACAGCCAGAGAAAAGCGTAAGAGACACAGATGAATTTTCTGAAAATCAATTGGAAAATGTGTGAGGAAATTGGAGGAAAAAACATGAGAAGCAGTGTATATAAGAACGAGGTGTTAAGCGATCTTCGAAAAATGTTTGAAAAATTAAAGGGCTTCGAGGCTTCGGCTGTAGTGATCGTTGTTATGATCGGCTGCGCGATCGCGGCGACATCTACAGGAGTACAGACCCCCTTTGGGGCTCTGGCAGCATGGATCCTTGGGGGCGTGGTGGCAGCAAATGTGGCTGTGATACGCTGGAAAGGAAGTCAGGCATTACTTGCCATGGTAGGCAGTCTGATGACGATCGGAGCTTTGATGCAGGCATATATCAATAATGACGCGGCATCAGATGGATTATTTTATATCGCAGGATTTGTGGGAGCAGCAATATTTGCATTTTTGTATTGCAAATGCAGATGGGTCCAGTATGATCTGGTCACCTTCCTGTTGGCAGTTTTGATCATTTTGATCTATGGATTCTTATACCTTAAGGGCGGCAGTGCTCATGGACAGTTTGTTAAGAATACCATTTACATTGCCGGTAAGTCGATCAATGTGGTTGAAATCACGAAGTTTTTATATGTGTTTGTGATGGCGGGACTTCTGTGTAAGAAATCACCGGGACCAAAGCGATTTATCATTGCGATTGGATTTGCCGGGATCAATGCAGGAGCACTTGCACTGCTGAGTGATTATGGTCCAATGATGATCCTTGGTCTGGTAACTTTAGGATTTTGTATCGTATTTGGTGATAAGTTAAGATACTCAGTGGTATTGGTAGTTTGTATGGGAATCGCAGTTTTGTTAGGTACGATGTGGTATAAAAATCTTTATAACGAAGTCATGATAAATGCTCCGGCAGCAGTATTTGTTGAAGCATTTTCAGATACCATCGGCCAAGATCCTGAAAAAGAGGCTCCAACAGTGCAAAATACAGCACTGGAAGAAAAACCGCCTAAGGAAGGTGAAACACAAAGCCCTGGAACATACAGAGCTGTGTATATAAAGACAAACTGCAGTGACAGCTTATATGTTACAGAGACTAACGAGATGATCTCCAGTGATAATCCAAACCGATATACAGGATTAAATGCAATTGAAAATAAAGCACTGCCCATACTCAATAAAGTGGCATCAAGAGTATATTTCTGGATCCATCCGGAAAAGAATCAGGAAAAAAGTTATCAGGTAAACAAAGCTTTGAATGCCATGTCCATCGGTGGATTTTACGGAAGCAGCGTTCATTCTAATATTACTGTTCCTAATCAGGAAAATGATATGGTATTTTGCAAGATCGTAGAAAAAGGAGGATTTCTCCTGGCAGCAGTTGTGCTGATCATGTTCATCAGTATCTTTATCGTCAGTGCAAAGACCATGCTCAGTCTTACCAATGGATATCAGGAAGGGGTTGTATGGGGGATGGCTTCGATGATGTTCTTCCAGACCTTTATAACTGTAGGTGGGAATGTGGGGCTTGTACCTCTGACCGGAATTACACTTCCATTTATTGCAAAGGGCGGAAGTTCCCTGATCGTCAGCATGGTATCCGCAGGGATCCTGATCTTACTGTCTTCAAAGAAAATCAGCATCGGCAATGTGGATAGAGAGGAACTGTACTTTAACCAGAGATATCTGAAGGTAGACCGGATAGAGGAAAAGCTCAATACACAGAAAAAACTTTTGAAAGACAAGGTTGGAGGAGAAAAAACAGAGGAATATCGGGATCTGAAGATAAGTCAGAGGATAGGAATGAAATTTGTTGCCGCACTGAAAAATTATGCAGACGGCAATGCAAAAGGCAGTATCAAAGAGCATGTACAGAGATTTTTAGATTGGCTTGAGATCCATCATTTTCTGGATTATTACGAGAAAGAAAAACTGAGCCATACGGTGGGTGTGGCGAAGGAACAGTTAAAGGATGGGCTGTTATTGAAATATGACGATGACGATCTTACGGACGAAGATGAGTTTGACGAAGAGGATTCGGAGGATGAAGAGGATTCGGAGAACGAAGAAAATCTGGAGGACGAGACGAATATTGAGGATGAGTCGGAGCATTAATTGAGTGATATATATGGAGGCGATGAAGGATATGATGATGAACAGTGGAGCAAAGATAGAAGTATGGAAAAAAAGTTTGTTGGATATCTCCACAAGAAACAGACTGATCAGTGTCAGTGAAGATAACAAACATATCAGTTTGGCAAATATGGACGAAGACATGTTTTTGTTCCTGAATGGCCTTCTGGAAGGAAACGAATATCGCATCCTGCCTTGGCCGGATGGAATGAAATCAGATGGAGACGGGGAGAATGCGGAGGAGAAGGCCGAGCTCAAAGATGAGACAAAGAGCGTCCTTCATGGAGAACTGAGTAAAAATCACCTTCGAACAGGACAGACAGAAAAGACACATATGAAAACCCTAGCCAATATCTGTAAGGAGGCAAAAACTCAGGCAGATGAAACAGGTACGAATGTCCTCTATCTGGGATGCGGGTTCCTTCAGTGGTATGAAAACCACTCGGACAAAGCCCGATATGCACCGATCCTTCTGATACCGGTCAAACTGCAGTATCTGTCCAATGAAAGAGCATATACAGTGTCCATGGGAACCGGTGAGATTACGATCAACAAAACGCTTCTGGAAATGCTCAGAAGAAACTTCGATATGAATATAGAATTCGATGAAAGTAAATGGACAAACGAAAGCGGAGAGATCGCAGATCCGCAAGCTGTTCTGGAGGAAATGAAGGAGCTGATCAAGCATCAGGAAAACTGGTCAGTAATAAAATCATTTATGATAGGTATCTTTTCTTTCGGAAACTACGGTATGTGGAATGACATGAATGAACATCCGGAGATTTTCGAACAGCATCCGGTGACTAACAGCTTAATCTCCGGAAGTCTCGGATGGGTCGCAGGAAAACCATTTTGTGAGGTATCCAGACTGGACGAACTTACCGCACCAGAGGATGTGATCACAGTACTTCCGGCAGATTCCTCCCAGCTAAATGCAGTACTGGCAGCAGGCAAGGGCGAATCCTTTGTGCTCGATGGCCCTCCGGGAACAGGAAAGTCCCAGACGATCACGAATATCATAGCAAACAGCATATATAAAGGAAAAAGGGTATTATTTGTAGCGAAGAAGAAAGAAGCCCTGCAGGTAGTGCAAAAAAGACTGGAAGAGTGTGGTCTTGGACCGTATTGCCTGGAATTATACTCAGATAAAGCCACCAAAATGCATTTGGTCAATCAGGTGAAAGCAGCCCTTTCCCAGCAGGAGATGGAAAATCCTCGTACTTACAAAGAAAAGGCACAGGCACTGCTTCGCCAAAGAAATACACTTGCAGATACGATCGCCCAGTTTCAGTCCTCTACAGAATGTCAAAAATCCATAGTAGAACTGTTGGAAATGCAAAATAATCCGACGAATGAGGAGGAAGAAAACGGTATTTACATTGATTTTTCTAAAGTCGATCTGAGTCTGGTCAAAGCGGCAGACCTGGAAAAATGGGAAGAAGCCATCCGGGATTATGCCAATCTTTTCCAAAAAGCAGGAGAAGGCTGTGAAATATTTAAAAATATAGGATTATCTGCTGTGACGAATGCCCAGAGCAAATCCATGAAAGAACGGATCAGGAGGTATCAGGAACAGAGCAAAAGCCTTGCAGATATGATGCATCAGATCTATGAATACTTTGAGTTTGAAGGATTTGATCAGGGGAAGGCTTCTGAATATGTAAAGGTTGCCTATGCATGCGAACACATTCCTCATATTCCAGAGGAGATGAGAAATCTTTTTGAAAATGGGATGACTTATGAGGAATACATAAGCCGGGCACGAAGGGCTGAGGTGATAGCTGCAACGGAAGCAAGATTCGAAGGAGTATTCTTAAAACAGTATCTTGCGGAGCCATATCTGGAAAAATGGACCCGTTACCATTCTGATACCAGCTTCCTTGGAAAGAAGATCAAAAAACAGATACTGGAAGAGCTGAATGATTACACGAAGACTGATGATGTGATCAAGGAAGAGGAAGTTGTCGATATATTGCAGAACCTGTTAGCCTATGAGACATACAAAGACGAGCTGGATGCACAAAAAGAACAGCAGGAGGAAGCAGCCCCGGAGGATACAGCAGACCAGAAGGAAACAGAGGAGTCTCATTACATTTCAGAGGAAGAATGGGAAATTTACGAGGAATCATACGAAAAGTATCTCCGCCTCATCCAAAGAGTTCATGAAAAGATAGAATTTAGCGAAGAAGATCTGGAAAATGTGTGTGATTTTATCTCAAAACAATTATGTGAGGAATCTTATGAAGAAGGTGAAGAACACGATTTCTTCGAAGAATTCCACAGATTATACAGCGAGACCCGGGATATTTTGATGGAGCTTTTGGTTGAAGTGAAATATATTCCTCTCAAAGGTGATCTGCAAGATAAAACGATCATGGCTCCATTTATGATGAATGCAGATGTAGAAAATGAGATAGCAGGCTGGATAGAACATCTTAACAAGCTTCCTCGCATCCTTGTCTGCATGAATGCACGAAAGGATATCAAAGCATTGGGACTTGAGAGTGCATGCATCGCACTTGAGAAGAAGGAAAGTCTGGAAGCAGTTTTGGCAGAATTTTATTCGGCATTTTCTAATGCCTATCTGGAATATGTCATAGAAAATAACCCGGTACTCTCAAACTTCAGCAGCCTGAACCAGGAAATAAGCATCGAAAAATACTATGATTCCGTCAAACAGTTTCAGAAGCTTATGAGAGAAAAATTATTGTATCAGATGAGAAGCAGCCTGCCTGATATCAGCAATGGGGTTACCGAAGACAAAGAACTGGCATTACTTATGAAAGTGATCTACGGCGGTGGAAAAAGAATGAGCATCCGCCAGATGATGTGTAAAATGCCTCGCGCGATCAACCGCTTATGCCCGGTACTTCTCATGTCACCATCATCGGTCGCATCCTATCTGGATATAGATTTTCCAAAAGCGGATCTTCTTATCATCGATGAAGCAAGCCAGTTAGAGACTTGTGAAGCGGTAGGATCGATCGTCAGAGCAAACCAGTTAGTTGTATGTGGCGATGCCAACCAGCTTCCACCGACCAGTTACTTTGATAATCAGCTGATTACCGATGATATCGAGCAGGAAGATCTGGACAGCATCCTGGAAGACTGCCTTGCACTGATGATGCCGGAGACCTGCCTGAACTATCACTATCGTTCGAACCATGAAAGTCTGATCAGTTTTTCGAATATGGCCTTTTACGAAAACCGCATGAATACGTATCCGTCGGCTAATGCAGGTGAGCGAAAAGTAAGTTTTGTAAAAGTGGAAGAGGGGGTCTATGACCGGGGAGGCACACGAACAAATATACGGGAAGCCCAAGGTATAATAAAGACAGTGAAAGAGCATCTGCTTGATGAAAATGACCATCGTTCCATCGGTGTGATCACCTTCAATCTCGCGCAGAAGAATCTGATCGAAGAAATGCTCATGGAGGAAATATCCCAGGATCATGAACTGGAAAAATGCATGGAAGCCTATGTGGATCCAATCTTTATAAAGAATCTGGAAACCGTCCAGGGAGATGAGAGAGATATTATCCTTTTCAGCCTGGGATACGGACCGGATGCAGAAGGCAAAATGTCCATGAACTTCGGACCGGTCAATCAAAAAGGCGGCCACAGAAGAATCAATGTGGCAGTGACAAGAGCAAGGGAAGAGATGGAAGTATACTGTTCCTTTGAGCCTGAAGCACTGAAGATAACCGAGAGAGACAACAAGGGGTTGGAGACCTTGAAGGAATTTCTTACCTATGCAAAATATGGAAGTCTTCCGATGAAAAAGAAAGAAGCGAACCGGGAAAGCATGATCATTGATCGCATAGCAGAGGCTCTGGAAGCAGAAGGATATCAGACAGATACTAATATCGGTACCAGCCAGAACAAGATCCATATCGGTGTAAAAAATCAGGATCATCCAGAGGAATATATGATGGGGATCATCCTTGGGGACAGAAAACCAAAGAATGCGACAATTTCAGATACCTACGTGATCAATCCGGATGTATTTGCAAAAAAAGGCTGGAAGAAGCTGATGCGTATCTGGTCGATCGACTGGTGCGAGGACCCGGAGATGGTGATAAGTAACATTCTGGAGGAACTGGCGGCTGCGTAGGGAAGCATTAGCAGTAATTAAAAAAGGAAAGAGGTGGCAGAAAGATGAAGAAGAGGGTGGGTATATTTTTATATGTGATCAGTTTTATATGTATGATTCTTTACCTGGATCCAACATTGACGTATGCTGCCTCATCATCAGATGAAATCGGGGAAGAGGCAGCAGATGTAGCAAATGAAATTCCGGTACAGATGATATTTGATCATCACCTGCAGATCATCACCAGCGAAAGCTATGAGCAGGATAGCCTAAATGAAACAAAAACATATCTGGAACAAATAACCGATGACCATACAACCATAGATTACCAAACTTACCAAGATTCTTCAGCCCTGGTAAAACTTCTGGAAGAGACGGCAGATGCCATGGAGCAGAAGGAAGATAAAAATACAGCCATCACGAACTCACTATTCTTCTTAGGGGATAGTGGGTTTATGGTGCCTGATGGCGAATCAGAAGTATTCTCAGAAAGTATCAAAGCGTTGCAGGAGCAGGGAGTAACCTGTTACTTCTTCTTAGTGGATGGAAGTGAGGGAGCGGAGACAATGACAGATACGCTCTCGGGTATCGCAGAAGTTGAGCAGATTTTTAATGCGGATACCAAAGCAGGGCTTCTCCACGAAATATCAGATATCTGGGGAAGGATAACCGGGCAGATACAGGAAGAATCAGAAATCTACGAATGCAGTGATCAAATGGTATCCGTACAAGTCCCAACCTGTGGGATATATGAAATGAGATTGATCTTAACAGATCCTGACACAGCAAATACCTGTGAAAAGATAATTACTCCCGCAAAAGAAATCCTGGACACCCAGGAAGAATATTCCAGTACCAAGATTCAACAGGAAAGTGGGGAACAATATACGATCCTCACCGTGAAACAGCCGGAATCCGGCACGTGGGAGATTTATTTTCCGGACACAGAAACAATAGAAAAAAAGAGTTGCAGCCTATATATGAATGGCGGTTTCCAGCTCACAATGTCGGCATACAGTGGGGAACCGTCCACCACCACCTGGCAGGTCCTTGATGTCTATGATCAAAAAGGGGAAAATGCCAATTCTTTGGAGGGTTTGTCTCTCCAGACGACAGCTCAGGCGGCAGATACTCAGATCGAGGTGGAATATACACTGGAAGATGGACATTTTGTCAGCGAGCGATTAAGCGTTAATTGGAATTACAAAATTGCAGTCCGCATTCTGTATAATAAGTATTATCAAGAAAGGACCTACCTGTGTGACATGAATTCGGTGCTATATGGAGACACAGGGACGTCTGATGAAGGTAAGACAGATACAGAAAAAACAGATTCAATACAAAAAGCAAAAGGAAAGGCCGAAAGGACAGGAGGAGAGAAAATGGTAGAATTTATAATCATTGTACTGGTAGTTGCAGTGGGTTTTTATGTATTTAAGAAAAAAAATGATGTAGATGGCATGATCAAAAATCAATCAGAAGATGCAAAACAGAAGATTCAGAGAATGATCGATAATTGTGACAAGATGTGCCAACGAATCAAGGAAGGCCAGGAGATCCCCGGGTTGGAAACGATAAGCAACAAGATAGAAAATATTGATATGTACGAGGAGTTATATCGAAAGGTCGCAGGACAAAGAAAACTTCTTACGTTAGAAATGGAATGGGCGAAAGAAACAAAAGAGATCATGCAGACCCAGGAAAAAAATCTTTGTGATGTGGAAAATGATAAGACGCTGACTGCAGATGGAAAGAATCAGATGTACAGTGAGATCAATGAAGGAGTCAGCAAAAAAACAGAAGAATGGACAGGAAAATATGAGGAATGCAAACGTATTCTTAATGACTATAAAGAAAATACAGAATATTATCAGGAAGTAATGCAAAAGGCGGAGATCGTAGGCAGAGCATTTGATATGGATATCCTGATCACCTTACATAAAGGCAACGAGCAGTATCAGGGTGTTATCTCAAGGTATGACGAGCATTATAAAAAAAGAAAAGGAATCCTTTCACTGGATGACCTTCAGATGTACCGGGGCAATACCTACGCAGGAAATTTTGCCAGATTAGCCGGAGAAGATTTGAATATTGGATTATATCGCTTCTTTGGGAAGAATGAGGATAGAAACAGTAGAAAACAGATAGCAATCGATACAAAATGGCCGATGATCATTAACCACAGCCAGAATGGAATTGCTAATAAGGTAGAAGGAAAAACGATTCCTTGTGGAGGAGATTACAATATCTTCATTCAAAGAGAATCCGAACCAGTCAAGTTTACAATGTCGGGGATCGCATAGAGTCCAGAGGAGGAAAAACACATGTCAGAAGAAAAAGTTACACCAAAAGAAATCATTTGTCCGTACTGCCAGAATAAAATCTCCAGTGAGGAAATCTGCTATCAGTTTGACAGCATAGATATCATGACATCTCCGATGCTGAGGCACGAGCTGCAGCCGGAGATGGACGAAGTCTTTCAGTCCTACTGGAGAAACAGAAATATGACAGATGAGTTCATAAAAGAAAAGAAAGTGGTTTCCAGAGAGGAACTGAATAATCTAAATCAGGCATTGGAAGAGAGCAGTAACCCTGCAGATGCATATGCAAAAATCAAATTTATCCCTCAGGGCAGAGGTGACTACAGCTCTGTAGAAGTGGAAACGGGAGTAGACAGAGTAAGTGCGGATATCTGTTGTCCAAGATGCCACAACAGGCTTCCTAATAATATTTTCAGATATGAGATGCACACGGTGGGGATGGTGGGACGTTCGCAGAGTGGAAAAACATGCTTTGCAACATCAATGTTGTGTGGATTCGGTCAGGAACTGGTCTTTAAAGACGAGATGGGAGATGTGATCCTTGAGGGAAGATATTGTGACAACGCATCAGAATTCATGGAAGGCAAGATAGAAAATGATATCGAGAGAATGATGAATCAAAAATGTCCTCTCCGTACAGAAATCGTATTTGTTCCACCGATTTTCCTGGAGATAGAGTATAAAGGCAGATGGATCTTATTGGTTTTGTACGATATCTCAGGTGAGGTTTTGAAAATAGCAACAGATCATCCTCACGATCAGAGAGTCCAATATCTGAAAAACACTTCCGATTATATCTATATGATGGAGCCAAATGAAATCGGTCTTCACGGAGATGACGTGGGAAGCATTTCTACGATCAATCCAGCGAATATCCAGAAAGTGGTTTTATCAGCGGAAGAAAGAAAAAATGCACTTCAGCAAAAAGAATCAAAGACGATACAGGAAGTACTGAAAGAGAAAAATGCGATAAAGACTCACATCTCATTAGGAAATGGAGTCCTTGACAATTTCCATCTTCTGGTCAATTTGAGAGGAACAAGGAGAAATGGACACATTGCATTTACCGTACTCAAATCAGATGAAATCAAAGGAAACTCAAAGATAAAAGAAGTAGATCCGGATAACCTGCTCTTCAAACAAAATGTGGGAAAAATCGTGAATAGAAGAGAAGATATCCTTCGTAAGAAGGCAATGTCAGATCTCTTTAGAAATCATTTATTCAATCCGGAATTCGTAACAAAGAACAGACTGAAAAGTTATTCGCTGCACATGATCTCAGCACTGGGCGGCGGGACAAGAAAGGTCATAGAAGATGGAACAGAAACTTATGAGATGAAAGAACCATGGAATCCTACCCGTGTAGGAGAACCAATCTTTCAGATCATTTTAAATCATGCGGAGGAAATGGGATGGGAGTAGAAGAAAAAATCATATTTGAGTGGTTCGAATATTCCTGGAATCGTGATAACTATGGCGGTGCAGGTGGAGTAGCACTGACAAGATCCAGCCAGAAGATACAAGAGGACTGGGATCAGGAATTCCTGAGTTACTCCAATACTTATATCAATGATACGATAGAGCGCGGCAAGGAAGGGGAATACATCACCTACAGTGAAAGCCTTGGCCGGTATGTCTATATCGCAACAAAACCATCCGGCGGACGGGGAGTCATGCGTGACAATGCCGTTATGAGGGTGCTGGTGCCTCAAAATAAAGGAACAGACAGCTTCTTAAGCTGCTTCCTTCCGGATATTCATGTGCTGGATGCAGGGGAACAGATCAGCCTGGATGATCTGACCGGGCAGTGGACCAAAAGCAGTCCTTTAGATTATCTGAACATCACACAGAAGGAAACGATGGGGGCCTATATCTATCAGGTCCTGCAATTTGTGAATCGCGCAAACAGCACGATTTACATCAAGAAAGATATTGCCTTGGGAAATGAGATGCGGACTCAGGTATATCAGGTCCTTCATTTGCTATATGACCTGATGCCAGAGACATATAAAAACAAAATTTCATTTTCTTACAATAGTGAGAGTGAAAAGCCAATTTGTCGTTTTGCAGCAGTGACAAAAGGTCCCAATAATGGTGCCATGCTACTTCCGGTAAGTGAATCCTCTCCGGAAAAGAAAGATGGGATAAGGATGATGGCAGACCAACTGGCCGGTTATTATCTTAGTGATAAGAAAAAATATCAGGATATCATCGAATACCTGATAGATGCCAAAAAAGAAAAGGACAGCGCAGCTCAGATCATCTGGAATTTTTTCGATTATATGATCAAACACAAAGAGCACCCGGAAGTATCTTCTGAAAATGCAATGAAGGAACTGACAGATCTGATCTATGTGGCTCTCGAAAAAGGGGAATACCGTGAAGTAGTAGAGTATTATATCGGTGCCTTGAACTGTGAAGAGCTTGGCAGCCGCCAGCTGAGTACCATCGTGCCGCAGCTTATCTACTGGCTGACGGAAAGCACAAAAACCTTTGGCGCAGTAAATGAAAAGACCCTGAATGCAGCAGTAGAGGGGATAAGGATCTGGTACAAAAGAAATCCGAATGAATGTTTTAGTGCAGTGGAGAGAAGCTACAAAACAGGTTCCAAAAACCTTGTGTTTGGAAAGCTATTAATGAAATTAAAAACTTCCTGTCCGGAAATAAATGAAAAACTCACCAAATTCAACGGATCAGGAAGCCTCAGGGACATCTTCGAATCCTATGATGCAAACAAAGAAATCGCGATCAATGTAAATGGAGAAGAAATCCTCAAACGTCTCACAGATTTTCTTGACCCAACGACTCAGGAAAGACCTCAGCTGTTGAGTAACCCAGATGTATTTCGTATTTTTGAGATTGGTAGGGAGATCAACAGATCAAGATTTTTAGCGTATATTCAAAATATGCTGATGAAATACACTGATATCGACAGTCTTTTGAAGCAATACAGCAAAATCAAAGGGAATGCATATTACATCAAAGACAGTATGCCGGAAGCAGCAGATTTATACATACAGAAAATGAAGAGCCTCCAGCCGGCAGGCGATTATCTGGATAAGAAGTGGATCACAGGGATGTCTGAGATGTGTGATGGCTTTAAGATCGATGAATCCGAGTATCTGCAGGAAAGTATGGTTGCGGGATTGAATCGGAAGCTTGCCGTTGCAGGTGAAGACAGGGAAGCACAAAAAAATTGTGTCCGTGACTTCTGCAGCTATTATCAGGATACGCCTCTGGCAAGAATGTCAGCGGAAACCTACTATGAAAGTATGAGGCTCATAGAGGAGCAGATCAAAGAGGAGCAACTGGCTGAGCAGAAGAAAAAGAGTGAAATAGAAAAAAGAGAAGCTGAGAAAAAAGAAGCGGAACATGCCAAGGCTAAAGAAAATTCCGGAGAACAGGACGAAATAACAAATAGGTATGGCGAAGATGATAAGATAGAAGACATAGAGGAGGACATAGAAGGATTTCAAGCTGACAAGAAGCGGGTTCCACAGCTTTCAAAGAAACAGGGAAAAAATCCATCTAAAAAATCCGGAAAAAAATCAAATAAAAAGAGTAATAAGCAAAGCAAACACAGCGAAAAAGAGGCAGAAGAGGATGAAGTATTAGAGGATACAGAAGAATACTATGACAGTGAGATATCACATGATTTTGATGTACAGCTGGAAAGCGAAATGGTTGACGATACAGAAGATGATATTTATCTGGAAAAAAGAGATAAGAATAAAAGGGTAAGGACTGGTAAACATACGGTGGATTCAACTCTGTGTATCTTTTTTATCGGAATCTTTTTTGCATTTATTGACATCACGATGCGTCGGCTGATCTCCATCTTCCCATCAAATCGAGGCATGGTAACGATCGCACTGCTGATGGGGCTTGCAATTTTATTTTTAGCAGTAGGCTTACTGGGTACGATAGGAAAAGCAAAAGTAAGGGCAGCAAAAGTTCAGATATCCGTCAAATTATTGATCCTTTCCGTAGGAATCTATGTTTGCCTGAAGTTTATCTGCTATTATGCAAATGCTTTTCTAATGATGGGAATCCTGGGCTGTATTTCGTTGATTTTGCTTATCACATTACTGGTAAGGATCATGCGCCGTAAAGCATAGGCGTGAAGGAGGAGATAGTATGACAACATTTATGCACAATATGGGGATCATTATCATCGCGGCAGCCTGTATCGGCATCGTATATGGAGTAATCAGGTTCATGACAGGTAGAAATGTTCCATCAGATCAGCCGAAAGAAGATAAAAAGGTTTCAAAGAAACCTTCAGATAATGGATTGGCAGAAGCGGCATTTACCGAGGAGCCGATATTTGATGATCCAATCTCTGAAAATGGAAATAATGAAGCGGCAGGCAAAGCTGCTGTTCATTCCAGTGTAAACAAAAATCGTTGGATCGAAAGAGAAAAGTGCAAGATCACAAACAAGTTTACAGTAAGCTATGCTGTATACTATAAGAACGATAGGAAAAAATTTGGGACGATCAAAAAAGTCCCTACGGTATTTGGTATGTCAGATGATCATTCAGATATCGTGATGGGAAGTTCCGATGCCATCGGCAGACAGCATTTTGCTATATGTGAAGCAGAGGGACGGATCCGTATCGTAGGGTGCCCGGCCCTTGAGAGTAAGGATCCGGAAGCAGGACGTACCTTATTGGTGAGACAAAATGATGAAATGTTCAAGGCAGACAGCCTGACTTTGGGCGAGGGAATCACTGATGTATGTGTTGGAGATTATTTTGTTCGCATCACAGTCGTATCAGGAAAAAATGGTGAAGCCAAACGACATACGATGTCAATTGATGAGTTAGAGCGTCAGATGAAGAGTGACAGAAGCGACAAAGAGAGCCAACAGGGAAGACCCCAGGAGCCAGAACCATATGAAAGACCTGTGAAAAAGGCAGAAAAGGTACTGAGCAGAAAGCCTAAGGAAGTTCCGGAGGATATACCGGAGCAGGAAACACCGGAACAGGAAATACCGGAACGAAAAACATCAGAACAGCCAGTGGGAAAAACAAAACTGGTAGATGAACCAAAAGAAGAAAAAGTTTCAAAAAAACGAAGGGAAACAACGAATAGTATAGGATTCTAAGGAGGATAGGATATGAAAAGAGGAAGAGCGCTCAGAGCAAGTCTTGTGGTAGCAGTGTCTACCATGGTGCTGTTTTTGGTCATCATCCATGTATTTCGCATATCAAGCGTAGTAAAAGGCATGGATGAGGAGACGGACAGCAGAGCCGAGACAGCATCAGTCAAAGCAGAAGAAAATTATGTCCTCGGAAATGTCCTGCAGGGAGATATCGTAGATAACGAAGGAACATTGATCGCTGGTGTTCAGGGCACAGAAGGGAACGAAAAGAAGGTTGTATATAAAGACGATGAAGCCTATTCTCAGACCATCGGATTTGTCAATAACAACGGGGAAACGGCCCGTTCTGCATATCTGTGTGACATGACCAGCGGTATCGGTCAGTATCTCTATGAATCAGAGGATTACACCAAAGGAGACACCGTACAGGTAACACTGAACAGTGTGATGCAGGAAAAGGCATATAATCTCCTGAAAAGCAATGGAAAGAGCGGAAGCATCGCCATCATGGATGCAAAGACAGGAGCGCTTCTTTCTCTGGCATACTATCCTTCCTTTAATGTAAATGGTGACCTGACATCTTGGGAGAACCAGCTGGCCGATCAGGGTGCGGTGGCATATCCTATGCAGGCGCCGACTGTACCGGGATCTGTATTCAAGCTGATCACAAGCATAGGTATCGTAGAAAAAGGATTACAGGATCAGGTATATACCGATACCGGAAAATACGTCATATCAGAAGAAGACAAACTTTCCAATTCCAATGAGGCAGTATATGGAGACATTGCATTCAAGGATGCATTTTCCAACTCAGTCAATTCCTATTTTGCATATATGGGAACGGAGTGCCTGGGAAAATCTTATCTGGAAGAGATTGCTAAGAGATGTATGATCGGAGATACGCTTCAGTTTGATTTTGGAAAGATAAAGTCAAACTTTGCCATCGATGATACCAAATCAGAGCTTGCCCGGACCAGTATCGGACAGGGGAGAACCCAGCTCACCACGGTACAGATGGCTATGATTACTCAGGCTCTTACCAATAAGGGAACGATGATGAAACCTTATATGGTTGAAAAGATCACGAAAGGCTCCCTCAAGGATACTGCAGCAGAAGAAAGCAAGACAGAAGAAACAGAAAGTGCAGCAGTACCGGGAAGTGTAAAATCAGAAATAGAAAAAGTGAATACGGAAGAAGCGGAGCAAGCCGATAAAGATAAAGACAAGAATGAGGAGAAAGAGGAAGAACCGGTATATCAAAATCAGGTGGAAGATTTTACTAAGATCACAGATAAGAAAACAGCAGCAGTGATCACTGATGCCATGACATATACAGGCGAGAATAATAATGCAGTTATCAGCACAGGAATAAATCAGTATAAGCTGGGAATCAAGACAGGAACGGCTCAGATCGGTACCGTGGATGGTCAGGAACTCCAGCATAATGTATGGATGACAAGCTTCGCACCGGCAGAAGATCCCAAGTATATCATCGTCATGAACCGCTATAACGTGGAAGGCTATGGAATCGACCTGCTCCCGGAGATTGAGAGTCTGTATCAGGAGTTATTCTTAAGAGAGGAACATCCCGATCAGCAGCAGTAACTGATAAATGGATCCAATAAAGGAGAAAATTATGGAGATAAATGTAAGTCATGCTTCGATCATAAACCAAAGAGATGAAAATGAGGACAATATATGGGTTGAATATATAAAGGTGATGGACTATCCTACCGTCGCTGTCTATCTGGTAGCGGACGGAATGGGTGGATTTGATATGGGAGCGGAGGCATCAAGAGCAGTGAATCAGTTCTTCATGACCCATTTGCAAAAGAATATCCACAAATATGTATATGAGAAAACCCTTCCCATTGATCTGAAAGGGGGTATGAAAGAAATCGTGGAAAAAACCATATATGAGACCAATCAGTCAATGTATGAAATGGTGGATAAGGAACGGAGAGAAAATGGAATCCGTATGGGAACCACGATCACTGCAGCAGTCATTGTGGAAGATGTTTTGATCTTTACCAACATCGGAGACAGTCCGATGTACATCTGCCATGAGGGTGATCTTATCTTACTTTCAGATATCCAGAACAGGGCACATGCAGATTATCTGAAAGGCCGCTACGAGCTTCATTCCCCGGAATACGAGTACAACAGCTGCCTGCTGCTGAATTATGCAGGAAGATATGAAAGTGAAAATATCGAAATTAAAGTATGCCAGGTTCCTGTTGAGCCGGGAAACTGCATCCTGATGGGAAGTGATGGAGCCTTTGGAAGCCTGATGCCTGAAGAAATCGAAGACATTCTCGCCCATGTATACGGTGGAGAAAAAAGAATTGAGAAAATCATGGAAGAGGCAAGAGAACTGGGTGAGACAGATAATCAGAGTCTGATTATTTGTGAGACAGTATAGCTACTTATTTTTTTGCTGAGGGAGAAACAAATATGCCAGTAAAGAATGATATCATAAGAATAGAGATAGATAAGAATTCATCAGGAAAAAAAACAGAAGAATGGATCAGATTTATGGAAGAGGGAATGTCTCTTCAAGAAAACAGGGAAAACAAGGAAAAGTCTGTCAGATGGAAAGCAAAAGTATGCCTTGTCTGTGATGAAGTCAAACAAATTCTGCATAAAAGTCAGCTAGGAACTGATGAATCATCAACGGAAGCAAATGAAAAATGTGCAAGATGTCAAAAAGTACATGCCCGTTTAAGGAAAAAGCCGCCTTGCGAGATGACGCCATGGTTCTGCAAATATTTTGACCTTCAGTATGAAAGCGAGAAGAAGATCTTTGACAAGATAGTAAGCGATTATCAGACCTTTCCCATCTGCAGTCCATTTGTAGCTAGAATAATTGCAATATATATTGCAGAAGAGGAACCAAGGAGGATAGGATATACTTTTCACGAATATATTGACGGACAGGATATGAGTGAATATGTTGAAGATGTCCTGTCAAAGAATAAGGATATTTGGAAAGTAAATCTTATCAGACATTACATAGGCCTTAAGTTCCTCTATGGAATCCAGACGTATCTAGATATTCATTCAGAAGAACAGATCGTTCATGATGATCTGAAACCGGAAAATATTATGATCGGTAACGACGAATTTCCTCAGGTAAAGATTGTGGATCTGGATTCTATGTATATTCCTAAAAAAGAAGGAAATGACAAGAGGTACGGAACCCCAGGATATATTCATCCTAAACGGGTGCTGACAATGGGCGAAAGAAAGCCTGAATGGGACATCTACAGCGCAGGTCTTACTTTGTACTATCTGTGGGAAGGAAGAACACATTTTGTTCAAGAAGATTTGTGTGAGGCAGATGGACTCATTGTATCAGAGGAAATGGCATATACACTGAAAGATACACCAAACATAGATATCAATGACCAGTACATCATCGATGGGACAGGTTGTGAAAAGTTCAGAAATATCATAAAAAGAATGATCTCCAATACAGAGACCGATGAGATGGCTTATAAAGATATTGACCAGGTGATCGCAGATTATCAGAAGCATCTAAAATGCGTATATCTTCAGGCTTATGACAAATATTTCATTTTTCAAGAGTATCTGAAAGTTTCAGAAAAGAAAAAAGAAACGGGCACGAGAGTGGAATTTCGCATCACTACCGTGGACAGATATCAAAAAAAGAGAAGTGTGATCAAACCTGTGGAGTGCACCGAAGACAGTATATGGATGATGGTGGAAGTAAAAGGAATGGTCCGTTTGGCAGAACGAAAGCTGCAGGACAACGAAAAATGCTTTCTGGTCTTTATGCAAAAAAAAGACAGAGCCGATGCCATCAGTTATGTAAGTATGAATGAAGAAGTATCGGTACATTCGGACATTCCTCATAGAGCGGATGATATAGGAGAGACTTTGATGGCAGGAGATCATATCAAGTTTGGCAGTATCGAAATAGAAGTCCTGAAGATTATGGAAAGATAACAGTATATGAGAAAATAGAACCACATAGAAGAATGGGTAGGATAATAAAGGAGGAGCGGATCATGTTTAATTTGGATTTTGTTGTGGATACTTCACTTACGATGGAAGGGGTTGCACCTTCAGTTTTGCTTTTCCAGATGAATATGGACAGATATCTGCAGAAAAGAAAAGAGACAGGTGCCGGGGATGTGGTACTCCCTGAGATTGGATATGGACTGACTCTGATAACAGATAATGGTGCCGAGGCAGTTCCCTTCAATGGTGGAAATAAGGATTTTACATCAGATAAGAAAGAATTCGAGGAAGAGTTTTTGAAGATCAACCTCAAGGGAGGCAATCCAAATGGGGCCAGAATCGATGCAGGTATCGAAAAGTCTCTGGAAAAAATGAGTGGAAATGATACAGATACTTACGGTATGCTGGTATTTTCCGACACCTGCCCGCTTATGGCAGGCAAGACAAACTTTGAAAATGAGACCAAAGGAAAGAATCTGATCTTTGCAAAACTCTATATGAATATGCAGGAAGAGGACAGAAACTTCTCCTTCGTAATTCCAATCAAGGATATCCGGGGAAATGAGATCCAGTCTCTTCAGATGATAGATATCGGAGAATGGAACGTGAAAAAGACAGATGGTGACTTCGAGTATTTCTTCCAGGCGTTGGAAGAGGCTTTGTTGTAGGGAGGAGGCATATGAAGACAGTGTTTTGTAATTGCTTTTGTATCATCAAAGGGGAATCAGTGGAACAAAAAGGAGATATCTGGAAAGTAAATAAAGCACTGTATCTGGAACAGGAGGCTTACGAGCAGAAGTACAAACAGGAATGGGAACAGGCCTTTGTATTCGGCAGCAGCCGGGTAGAGTGCCGGGATTTTCGCAGATATCCTTTGGGATATCGGGCAGCGGTGGACTATGAGGGCGATGGATGCTCGGAGATCAGCGCCCTGATGCTGGCCTGTAAGCTGCTGCGTGATCGTGTGAAAGCCGGCGCAGGGGAGAAATACCAGTTGACAGTGATCTCAGACAGGAAACTGAAATTAGATGATATGAAGTTTTATTATGAGAATAAGCTGAGGAAATTTTTGCGGGAAAATGATATTGAGGTTAAGTTTGTGGATACGAATGAGGATAGTAATATGTTATAATCATTTTTAAAAACAGCAAGGAGAAAGATGTCATGAGCCAAGAGGAACTTAAGATAGGAGTAAGTAAAAAAAATCCTATTGAAACAAAGACATATGTGATGTGTAAGATGATCGGGGGAATCATGCTCATGGGTGCGGAGGCATGGGAATTATTTGTATCCAAACTGGACCTGATCGAGCCGCAAACAAAGGAAGGCGAGAGAAAACTTCGCAAATATAAAAGATATTTTTGCCAATCAGCCACAGAAATCGATATCAGTGATAATACCATTATCCTCCCCCGGGTATTTGTGGAAGCTGCTTCTTTGGAAAAGGAAAAGTTAGAGACCCTGTGTGGTAGGATTGTTGTCACAGTAACCTAAATAATATATGATAGGTTTAACTATCATCGGAAAGGTGGATTACTATGGCAAGTTATAGTCAAG
>SAAH01000126.1 GCA_009929525.1 Clostridia bacterium
AACGAACAGCATTGCTTTTCCATCCGGTCAAGGGTGGCGTAACAAATCAATACATTACGTGGTGGCAATCCCACGAAAAAAATGATTGACCCTTTTTATTTCTGCAAAGGATCGAAACATTTCGAAGGATACCTATCACTCCATGGATTCCTCTGTGCGGAAGCGCAATATCCAGATATGCCAGTCGGATCTTTGCCTCTCGTTTTTGTGTGCTGCTTTTTTCCGCCTTCTTTTCAAACTGCGCCAGCTCGTTATACCACTCTTCTGACTTTTCCGGCTGGATCGTGATCGAATATAGCATACTCATACCGCTCATAAGTGTAGGCGATTTTTTAATCGTTTCCTCCGGCAGTTTGTAATAATATTCTCTTGTTTCAAAAAAATGCCCTATGCCTGGATGCTTTTCAGCATTTTTAATAAGTAATCCCGACACCTTATTCTGATTGCCGGCCTGTTCATAATATTTCAATGCCAGAGCAATCTGATCATGTATCTCATAATACAGCGCCGCTCTTTCATAATTTTCTTTCAGCTGTTCTTTCGTATACACAACAGACTGCTTCCAGCGCAGATATCTTTGGAGTGTAAAGCGATACGCATAAACTCCATCATTTTTTTTGATCATAAAGCTTCCAACTGCAAACGCATATTCCAGCAAAGATGGGATCCGGCTGTTCCCGGTTATCATCTCTGCCATCTCAACAGTAAATTCCGGATACTGGCAGACCGCTAAAAGTACCTCCTTCATCTCATCATCCCATTTTTCAAAAAATGCATAATCACAATAATGAAAAAAATCCTGCCTGACTTTCTCTTCAATCTCTTTGCTGTAAGGAATTCCGCCTGCCATATAATATGCTATATAAAGAAGGGTTAATGCATGTCCTCTCGTCTGCC
Source organism: Clostridia bacterium (assembly GCA_009929525.1). GTDB lineage: Bacteria > Bacillota > Clostridia > Lachnospirales > Lachnospiraceae > Oliverpabstia. The sequence goes on from SAAH01000126.1 coordinate 898, forward strand.
TGATGATATCTTTTCGTTCAATGTCACTCGTTATGATATTTCTGTCATCTAAAAATTTGCGGATTTCAGCTTCATCCATCACCAGATCCCGCTCATCTGCCAATACGAAATTTTTCTCTATCGAAGTAATCCTAAGCCAGGGTGGAACAGTACTCCGTCCTATCAAAACCACCTGTTTTTCTTCACTCGCAGCGATATTTCTGATATAATCCTGTGATTCACCATCTGTGATCCACGAAATATCATCAATCACTATAACATTTTGGCGAATCGTCTCCGTCTTTGGCCTACTCTCAAGATATCCGTCACGTCCACTTAGATACAGATATGCTTTTCGCCGAAAATAATACTTTACTGCCGTAGTCTTTCCAAATCCCACTGCCCCGCTGATATAGATAACCCGGTGGTCATTCTCCGCTTCTTTTATTTTTTTATATATAGCCGACACTTTTGTGTAGTCTGTATCAGACATGATGGTACCTCCCCTCATCTGACAATATTTCGCAGCACATCGAAAAATGTACTGTTCCTATTCACTGATATTCATTTATATCTATTATATTAGCAGATGAAACCGCATTTGTGAACTGACCCTGAGGCTAGGTCTCCTGTTTTTTTTGTGAATAAAGAAATTTACTTTTTACTTTTTAAAAATCGCTCCTCAATCCCTGTAATATTCTCAAAATTAATGCTATAATGAGCACAACAGAGAAGAATATTAGGAGGATTCAACTTATGAGACTGCAAAACTATTTTCAGGATCCCTCAGCTTTACATATAGGGACCCAGCCGCTGCGGGCATACTTTGTTCCATGTGCCAACGAAACAGAAGCCCTGCATGCCGACATGCAAACCACTTCCCGGGCGATCCGCCTGAGTGGTGATGACTGGAAGTTCAAGTTTTACGAAAGCTACCATGATGTTCCAGAAGACTGCAATACCAAAGATGTATGCACCTGCGATTTTGACACGATCCCTGTACCCAGCTGCTGGCAAATTCTTGGATATGACAAAAATCAGTATACAAATGTCCGCTATCCTATCCCATTTGATCCGCCATATGTGCCGGATGATAATCCTGCCGGCGTCTATGTAAAGGAATTTGAACTGACAGAAGAACAGCTTGGGAACAATCTGTTCCTGAACTTTGACGGTGTAGATTCCTGCTATTATGTATGGGTAAACGGAGTATTTGTCGGCTATAGTCAGGTCTCTCATTCCGGCAGTGAATTTGATATCACATCCGATGTTACCGTGGGAACAAACCGTCTTACGGTTCTTGTCCTCAAATGGTGCGACGGCACTTATCTTGAAGACCAGGATAAACTTCGCTTTACCGGCATTTTCCGCGATGTGTATATTCTGTCCCGGCCAAAAGATCATATACGTGATTACTTTGTCCATACCTTGGTAAATGAAACAATGGATCATGCCTGCATTGATGTAGACTTGATGCTTTCAGGTACTCCCGCTGTCACAGGAAAATTATATTCTCCGGAAGGAACGCTGCTGGCTGACGCTTCACCATCCGATGGAAAACTTCATTTTGAAGTGGATGCTCCTGATCTTTGGAACGCTGAACATCCAGCTCTCTATACTCTTATATTGGAAACGCCGGATGAAACCATTGCACAAAAAACAGGTATCCGCCGTATCGATATCAAGGGAAATGTTATCTATATCAATGGGATAAACTTTAAGATCAAAGGTACGAACCGCCACGACAGCAATCCTTATACAGGCGCCACCATATCCCGTGAACAGCTTCTGTGTGATCTGAAGCTTATGAAGGAGCATAACATTAACGGTATCCGTACCAGTCACTATCCAAATGCCCCTTGGGCAACTCAGATGTACGATGAATATGGTTTTTACGTTATGGACGAAGCAGATCTTGAATCCCACGGCTGTGAATCGGTCTACGGCGGCGGAATGTCCCGGGACGATATGGGCGAATTCCAGTATGAGCGTACTTATGGCTATCTGATGAGAGAGCCTTCCTTTGAAACAGCAGTGGTTGACCGTATCCAGCACCTGGTCCACAGAGATAAAAACTGTGCCAGTGTATTTTCCTGGTCTATGGGAAATGAAAGCGGTTATGGCCCAAATCTTGAGGCTGCCGCTGCCTGGATCAAGTCTTATGACCCTGACCGCGTACTGAACTATGAAAATAGTATCTGGCAGATGATGGATACCGATGAATATAAAAATGATCTGACCAATATCGATCTTTTTTCCCGTATGTATGCACCAGTGGAATTTATCGACGAATTTTGCAGTAAGCCTGGCAAAAAACCTTTTATAGAAGTGGAATACTGCCATGCCATGGGAAATGGCCCTGGTGATCTGGAAGAATATTTTGAACGTCTTTATAAGTATGACGGCTATATTGGCGGCTATGTGTGGGAATGGTGTGACCACTCTGTATATATGGGAAAAACATATGATGGAAAGGACAAGTTCTTCTATGGCGGCGACTGGAACGAAGAGATCCATGATGGAAACTTCTGCATGGATGGACTTGTATATCCTGACCGCACCCCTCATACAGGGCTTTTGGAGCATAAAAATGTAGCGCGCCCTATCCGGGCTGCTCTCATCGACGCTGCTTCCGGCATCATCGAACTGGACAACAAACTGGACTATACCAATATAAAAGATGGATTCGTGATTGCCTATGATATCGTGACAGACGGCAAAACAGTATGCTCTGGAACATTAAACGATATTGACTGCCCGGCAAAGTCAAAAACTCAGGTAACAATCCCTGAATCGATAAAAGCGTCCGGCAATACCTTTATCCATCTTCATTATCTGCAAAAATATGATACACCGCTCATCCCTGCCGGCTACGAAGCAGGACACGATCAGCTTACAATCTGCCGGGATATGGTTTCTGCACGAAATGCTGTTGCCAAAGCGTCCTGGGCTTTTGATACCACGCACAAACATGACTACGATGCTGCTGTTGTCACTGATCTGGAAAATCAACTAGTAATAAGCGGAACAGCTTTTCGTTATGTCTACGACAAATGGAAGGGAACTTTCACCTCTCTTGTCAGAGATAATGTAAGTCTGATAGAGAAACCTATTGAGCTGAACATATGGCGTGCTCCTCTTGACAATGACCGTCGTGTACGAGGGGAATGGGAAAGGGCAGGATATGACAGAGCAAGGATCAAAGTATACGACACCAGCTGGAAGCAGGATGGAGATAATCTCATCATTACTTCTTCTTACTCCCTTGCCGCAGTATACCTGCAGCGTATCATTTTCGGTGAACTCACCTGGCACATTACGCCATGTGGAAAGATCACTGTCAATGTAACTGGTGAACGCACTCCTCTCCACCCTCGCTTTGCGAAGACACCACTGGATCCGATGCCATTCCTTCCGAGATTTGGACTTCGTCTGTTCCTTCCAAAGGCCTACCGTGAAGTTTCCTACTTTGGTTTTGGTCCTCAGGAAAGTTACATTGACAAACATCGTGATGCTTATATTGATCTTTTCAGTTCACCAGTAGATGATCTCTATGAAGGATATCTGCGCCCACAGGAAAATGGAAGCCACTGGGGCTGCACGGCTCTTTCTCTTTCTACTGCGGACGGCCGCAGCTTACTGGTATCCGGATCAGAATTCAGCTTCAATGCTTCCCGTTATACCCAGGAAGAACTGACAAATAAAGCGCACAGCTATGAGCTTGAAAAATCACCGTACACGATACTTTGTCTGGACGGATATATGTCAGGATGCGGCTCCAACAGCTGTGGACCAAAACTTTTTGAAAAATATCAGGTGAATGATGAAAAACTCTCCATGACTTTCACTCTGGAACTTTAAAAAGCTCCAACAGCTCCAAATAATAAAAAGAACAGGTAAGTAAATGAAAAAAATAATGATTCATAACATCGACTCTGAAAACGGAACCACACAGGACACGGATATCGAACTTTGTGATATCTGCCATCACCATCATCCTCACCTTCCTGTCGAAGCACCTGCGAATGAGACTCTGTACAAACTGGCAGATCTCTATAAAGTATATGGTGATCCCACCCGTATCCGTATCCTGTATGCCCTCTCTGGCGGAGAACTGTGTGTCTGCGATATTGCCGAACTTCTCGGTATGACCCAAAGTGCCATCTCCCACCAGCTTAGAGTTCTAAAACAGGCTTCTTTGGTAAAGTTTCGAAGAGACGGAAAAACAGTGTATTACTCTTTATCGGATTCACACGTAGCAACTATTCTTGCTCAGGGACTGGATCATGTTCAAGAGTAAGATACTCAGAAACAAAACATTCAAATACAAAAAAGTGGTTCTTCATACGAAGACCACTTTTTTGTATTATTTCTGTTTATAAGTATCCAAAAAATCTCCCAGCTTATGCATCGCATCCTTAAGTTCCGTGATTCTTGGCAGATATACGATCCTAAAGTGATCCGGATCTTTCCAGTTGAATCCACTTCCCTGAACGATCAATATCCTCTTCTCCCTCAGCAGATCAAGAGCAAATTGTTCATCATCATGAATATTAAACTTCTCCACATCCAGTTTCGGGAATATATAGAATGCAGCCTTTGGTTTCTTGGCCGTAATCCCTGGTATATCATTAAGCATCTCATAGATACAGTTCCTCTGCTCATAGATCCTGCCGCCGGGAACCAGATATTCCTGAACACTTTGATATCCGCCTAAGGCTGTCTGAATAATCGACTGTGCCGGAACATTTGAACAAAGACGCATATTAGAGAGCATCTTTAATCCTTCAATATACCCAGCTGCCTTTTTTTTATCACCGCTTAAAGCCATCCATCCCACACGGAACCCTGCGATCATATGCGACTTTGAAAGTCCACTAAATGTCACACAAAATACATCTTTGGGAGCTAAAGAAGCAATGGAAATATGCTGATACCCATCCATGACCAGGCGGTCATAAATCTCATCAGAAAATATGATCAGATCATTTTCCTCTGCCACCTTAACGATTTCCTGAAGAACCTCTTTGGGATACAGAGATCCTGTCGGGTTATTAGGGTTAATGATAACGATAGCCTTCGTTCTGTCGGATATCTTACTTTTAATATCGTCAATATCAGGATACCAATCCGCTTCCTCATCGCAGATATAATGCACTGCCTTACCACCGGAAAGCGTGGCTGTAGCTGTCCAAAGAGGATAATCTGGTGCCGGTATCAATATCTCATCGCCATCATTGAGCAGTGCCTGCATGCAAAGGTTGATAAGCTCACTGACACCATTTCCCGTATAAATATCATCCATCGTAACGCCTGGTATATTTTTCAGCTGACAATACTGCATAACTGCTTTTCTTGCCGCAAACATTCCCTTGGAATCAGAATATCCCTGACATTCCCAAAGTGCCTGACGCATATCCAGTATTACTTCTTCAGGTGCATTGAAACCAAAAGGAGCTGGATTGCCAATATTTAATTTTAATATATTCAGACCACTTGCTTCCATCCTGGCTGCTTCATCCACTACAGGTCCTCTTACATCATATAATACATTGTCCAGTTTGGAAGATTTTTCAAATGTCTTCATTCATATTGCCTCCTTATTTTATCCGGCAGATTCATGATCACTGTTCTGTTTTTTCTTTTTCAGCAACAGCTGATACTGCCTTTTCCTCTTTAAATAATATATAAGTCACTCCGCTCACAGCCATAAATATAGGATAATAGCAGTACAGAATGATCCTGAATGGTGTCAGACCTGTTGCACTGGCCGCCAGCAAAAGCTGAGCTCCATAAGGGAGCAGTCCCTGGCCGACGGATGTAAACATATCCAGCAGTGATGCACTTCGCTTTGGACTGATATCATATTCTTCACTGATCTCTTTTGCGATCGGACCTGCCATAACAATGGCAACGGTATTATTCGCAGTACACATATCTACCAATAAAGCCAGCAGTGCGATCCCAATCTCTCCGCCCTTTTTCCCTTTGATTCTTTTCTTGATAAAATTCAATATGAATTGAATGCCACCCATCTCTTTTACCAGTGATACGATACACGCTACTACGATGGAAATCACGGTAATATCATACATCCCCATCATACCGCCGCTTCCATCTGCTCCTCCTGCTATCACTGTGAAAATATTTGCGATCGCTATCGTTCCTGTTGCAACTCCCACGATCAAAGATAAGACCGTACCAAGGATCAATACAATAAATACATTGATTCCTATCAATGCCCCCGCAAGTACCACCAGATATGGCAATACCTGGAATATATTGTAAGTATATTCCCCAGTCATCTGAAAATCACCATTTCTTGTCTGGATCAGGAAAAAGATAACCGTAATAATAGCTGCAGGCAGCACGATCAAAAAGTTTTCCCTGAACTTATCTTTCATCTCACATCCCTGCGTTTTGACCGCTGTGATCGTTGTATCTGATATCATCGAGAGGTTATCACCAAACATAGCACCACACATGACTGCACCGATACAAATAGCCATGGAAAATCCCGTTTTCTGGCTAATCTGCACTGCGATAGGAGCCAGCGCACCAATGGTTCCCATAGATGTTCCCATAGATAATGAGATAAAACATCCAATGATAAACAAACCTACTACAGCAATACTTGCAGGCATGATAGACAGACCCAGATTAACTGTGCTTTCTGCACCTCCTGCTGCCGTCACCGCCCCTGAGAATCCTCCTGCTGCCAAAAAAATCAGGCACATAGTGATAATATTATCATCCCCTACGCCCTTTGCTATAACATGGATCTTCTCATTAAAATCCAACTTCCTGTTTTGCAGAAATGCCACCAGCAGTGCAACTAAAAAAGCTACGATAGCCGGCATCGCATAGAAATCATCGAATACGATTCCTGCACCTAAAAAAATGATCAAAAAAACCCCTATAGGCAATAATGCTGCCGCTCTTCCCTTTTTTTCCTCACTCATCTTAGTAATCTCCCTTCCCATAATTAGATAAAGTTTATCATTTTACTATAGGAAAATCAAGCGTGTAGTTTGAGTGAGCCGGGGATTGAGCCGCAGCACATTATCTTTGTATTATTAATTTGCAAGCATCATACGGTCATTAGCAAATTCTTCTCCACTGACCTGTTCAAACTTCTCAAGAAGCTGAGGAACTTCCAGATTTTTCTTTTCCTCGCCTGAAACATCATAGATGATCTGACCTTCATGCATCATGATCAGACGATTGCCAAGACGAATCGCATCTTTCATATTATGAGTGATCATAAGAGCAGTCAGCTGCTGCTCTGTGATGATCCGCTCTGTAAGCGATAACACCTTTGCTGCTGTCTTCGGATCCAAAGCCGCTGTATGCTCATCTAAAAGAAGTAATTCCGGCTTTCTAAGTGATGCCATAAGAAGTGTCAGTGCCTGACGCTGACCTCCTGAGAGAAGTCCTACTTTGCTGGACATACGTGTCTCAAGACCCAGATCAAGTTTTTTTAGTTCCTCATAGTATCTCTCTTTTTCTTTCTTGGTGATGCTCCAGCGAAGTCCTCTTAATTTGCCTCTGCGATATGCCAGAGCGAGATTTTCTTCTATCTCCATCCCCGCTGCCGTTCCTTTCATAGGATCCTGGAAAACTCTTCCAAGATATTTTGCACGGGCATGCTCCGGTTTCCGGGAGATATCCACACCATTCAGTGTGATAGTCCCTTTATCTATCGGATAAACACCTGCGATCATATTCAGTACCGTCGATTTGCCGGCACCATTTCCACCGATGACTGTAACAAAGTCGCCATCATTCAGTGTAAGGTTGATTCCCTGGAGAGCTTTTTTTTCATTGATCGTTCCTTTGTTAAAAGTCTTTTCCACATTTTTAAGAACTAACATGATTATTTTTCCTCCCCTGTCGAATATGCCTTATTCAATTTCCACTTACCCATCATGACCGGTGTACACAGTGCCAGTACTACGATGATCGCAGAAATCAGTTTCATATCATTTGGATTCATGCCGAGACGAAGTACGATGGCACGAATCACAAAATATACGACAGCACCGATAGCTGCTGATATGAGTTTTGTTCCAAATGCTCTGTTCTTTCCAAATAAAACCTCTCCGATAACGATAGCTGCAAGTCCAATAACGATAGCACCTGTACCCATCTGGATATCTCCGGTCTTAGTACTCTGACAGATCAATGCCCCTGACAAAGCTACCAGTGCATTACCGATCATCAGTGCCAGAACCTTTGTGATCTTTATATTGACACCCAATGCACGGATCATATCTTCGTTATTTCCAGTTGCCCGAAGTGCCGAACCTATCTCTGTTCCAAAGAACCAGTATAAAAGCCATACCACTATAGCGATCACAATAACTCCTACGATCAACGCTGCCACCGACTGCTTTACTCCCGTTGCATCAACAATCCATGTAAATATGGAATCCGTATTCAAGAGCGGTATATTACTCTTCTGACCCATAATCCGAAGATTGATAGACCAAAGAGAAATCTGAGTCAGGATACCTGCCAGTATCGCCGGTATCTCAAAAATCGTATGTAAGATTCCTGTCACTGCTCCCGCTGCCGCTCCGGCCACAACAGCCAGCAAAATCGCCAGAATGGGATTCACTCCTTTTATCATCAAAGTCGCACACAAGCATCCGCCCAGTGCAAAACTTCCATCAACTGTCATATCCGCAATGTCCATGATGCGAAATGTAATATATACACCCAGAACCATGATCCCCCAGAGTATTCCCTGTGACACGGCACTCTGCATGGATAATAAAAATGCTGTAATGTCCATTGTCATTCCTCCCTATAAAATGTGGGGGGCAAAGTTTCCTTTCTCCCCCCAGCATCACTTACCTATTCTTATTTCGCAGTCATCTGTGCGACTGCAAGATTTGATTCTGATATTTATTCTGCACCGAGAGTTGCTTTCAGTTCCTCTGCATCCAGACCAAGAGCTGCTGCTGTATCCTCATTGATCTTCAGTGCACACTGAGAAACATCCAGATATTCGATCGGCATTTCAGCAGGTGTGCTCTCGCCTGTAAGGATCTTAGCTGCCATCTCACCTGCCAAATGTCCTACTTCATAGTAATCAATACCATAGGTGATCAGTCCGCCGTTATCAACCATGCCTTCTTCACCACAGATGATCGGCAGTTTGTTCTCATTGGCTACCATAGAAACTGTTGACATATTATTTGCGATGATGTTATCTGTAGGAGAATATAATACATCTACACTTCCAACTGCTGATTCTATGACTGTCTGGATCTCATTTGAACTTGATACTGTATAATCTTCATACTCTAATCCTTCAGCTTCACATGCTTCTTTTGCCATGTTGATCTGGAATACTGAGTTTGCTTCTGATGAACAATACAGCATACCAACCTTCTTTGCATCCGGATAAATCTGCTTAACCAGTGCGATCTGCTCTTTTACAGGTGTTAAATCTGAAGAACCTGTAACATTTTTTCCAGGAGCTTCATTAGACTCTACCAGACCTGCATCTGCGGGATCTGTTACTGCTGTAAGAACGATCGGAATATCACTTGTCACACCTGCAACTGCCTGTGCTGCTGGAGTTGCGATCGTAAAGATCAGATCATTTCCATTATTTACCAGCGTCTCTGCTATCGTCTGACAGGTAGAAGCTTCTCCTGCTGCATTCTGCTGATCCGCTTCGTATTTGATGCCAAGTTCATCTAACGCTGCAAAAAATCCTTCGTTTGAAGCATCCAACGCTGTATGAGGCATATACTGCAAAACTCCGATCTTATAAGTCTCGTCAGATGATGCTGTTTCTGCTGCTTCCTCAGTTGTCTCAGCCTCTGCTGCCGCTTCCTGTGTTGGTTCAGCATCTGTTTTCTCAGCACTGCCACTGTTTCCGCAGCCTGCAAGTACACTTCCAAGCATCACAGCACTTACTGCTGCTGCCAGAACTTTTTTTACCATCATATTTTTCATTTTTCTTCCTCCACTTTTTTGTGCTTTATACCGTTAAACATCACCGTGTTAAAGCATTCAATATAGGTGGATTATAGCACCATTTCAAATATACGTCAACGTTCAACACTCTTGAGTTTCCGCAGTTTTATCCACATAGACCTGAATTAAACCATGTCTTTATAAACAACTTTCAAAAAATGCCCCAAATATAAGGAATCTGA